>CANFFA010000017.1 GCA_947445425.1 Paludibacteraceae bacterium | reverse complement strand
GTTTGGTTTGGGCGTAGTCACTCGACATGGTTTCGGAGAAGAAGGAGACTATACAAGACCTTATGTGAGCAATGCTAATTATGCCACCGTCCTATCGGCAGCAGGGGTGAGTTATCATCTGAATAACAAATGGCGTTTATTGTTAAGTGCTACTGGATCGCCCGAAAACAAAAAAGCGAATCAACCCGCCACTACTTTCCTTTCTGCAGGTTTTAATTATAAACTTCAATCTATTTCTGAAGAAAAATTGGAAGAAGGAAAGCAATTGGGTCTGATTCATCCAAAACAATGGTTGCAAATTGGATATACCAGCAACACTTTAGGCTATGGAATCAACAACAGCTTAGAGACAGCCTGTCTATTTTGGGGAGGTGATGCAGAAGTATATCAAGGCTTAACCCTTAATTATCAAAGGAATGTTTTTCATACCAAGCAATCTTTTTCCATCGACTGGGGAATTAGCACTTCCATTTGGCAGTCTAAAGGCATAGGAACAGGATTAAGCAATCCTAATAAAGAGAGTTTCTATACCCTCTCTATCTATCCTGTTGCACGATATAATTTCCTACACAAAAAAGACCTAGACGCTTATTTCTACTATTCGGTGGCTGGACCAACGTACATTTCCAAATTGATCATCGATGGAGCTGAAATGGGTGGTAAATTTACCTTCCAAGATAATATTGGTACAGGAATATTCTTTGGTGAAAAACGTAATTTTAATGCTGAAATTAGAATCGGGCACTATTCAAATGGAAATACCTTTCCACGCAATGCAGCCGTCAAAGTACCGTTATCCATAAACGCCGGATATGCCTTCTAAGTAATAGGTAAGATATAATGTCGGATATTTGTTCGCTCCGAAAAATATTTTTTGAACGCAAAGATGCTAAGACGCTAAGACGCAAAGAATTTTACATGCTGAATATCTGAACTTTGCGTCTTCTAAACTTAGCGTTCGTAGCGTTTAAAAATATTAAAATGATAAATCGGAGTAGTCTAGATAATACGACATTATATTGTTCAAATCACTTAAATAGGGATTCAACAGTGTAAAATACTGACTTTTCTGTTAATTATTATTTATCTAAAGTCCAACTTTTGCCGACACCATCAACCCCCTTGGAATATTAAGTTCCAAAGCAAAACGCGCATTATTAGGATCAGGCTCGAAATTGTATTCAGTAATTTCGGTACCAAAATCATACACATTATAAAGCATCATCTGAATTTCGTATGGACGGCTCATTACCATTCCTTTGTAAGTTGCTCTTAAATCAATATTAAAAAAGGCATCTTTGCGAGTTCCAAAATCCTCAGTAATAGAATTGGTCCCTTTGGTACGAGCATTCCACATGGCCATCTGTGCATTACCATTAGGAGCGATGGATTGAAATCGCGTATCAAAACTAGTAAAAGGTACCCCATCCTTAAATTTACCCGACATCCCGAAACTCATACTTTTATTGAATTTATAAGACATCAGTATTCTACCGATATAGGATCTATCCTGATCCAATCGTCCCAAAAGCTTATAGCCAGCATTCGGATTGGCAGATGTTTCTGAATATACCCCCAAACTATTACTCAAAGGACCATTTCCCAAACCAGAAACCCCATTCATCAGATTACAACACCAAGAGAGAGAACACAACAAACGTTCTGAATTGTAGGTATATTTAATAGTGGTAGCAGCATAATGTGGAGTATTCACCGTAAGATCATAAAATTTATCCGTTTTCATATAAGAAGCCGGATAATAATCAACTACATAATTAACCTGACCACCGTTTAGATAAAAAATCTGTTTATCACCAGCCGCATTGGTTTGAAAAGTCCCATACTGATCTGCTGGTTTATGGAATCTAGTGGTCACATTATTGTAATACAAAGCATAGGTATTCAACCAGGCAAATTCATGTGGACCATATCTAAAAAACATGGGCATATCAAAAACCATATAGGATTGTTGCCTTAAATTCCCTGCTGTTTGATGATATTTTCCTCCTGTAGTGGTGAATAAACCTTGTTTTTCACTTGCATCGTATTTTCTATCATTGTTAACATCCGTCCAATAATAAACCTCCGCACTCATATAATCATTAGAAAAATAACGACTGTCTTCAAAATTGAAGGAGACACGATTCCTACTGATATTCACTTCGGTAGAAAACCATTTGGCAGGATTATAAGCGAGCCCCAATTTCGCTTGCCAGTTCGGTTTGTACATAGATTTACCAGATACCAACATCGCGTCAAAAGTCAAATCTGCACTCGCCATAAATTTTAAGTCTTTGGCCAATAAAGCATCTTTTTTCAAGCCCAAAGTATTCTCTAACAAGCCACTGCTAAATGCATTCGATTTCCAATCATAAACATAGAGAGATTGAAATGGAATAACATTCGCAATTTCCACATTCTCTTTTCTAGCAAATATCGAATTCTGAAAATTATTGGAAGTCGGTGAAAAATAAATCAATGAATTATAACTATCAAAAGTTAGTTGTAGTCCATTGCTAATTTTCTTAGTATAGTTAAGTGAATGTGACAATTCAGTTGTACTGCCATCTGGATACCAAGGTTCGAATCCCTCACCATCTTGATCAATTAAATTCCTGCTAAAGTTCAATTTACCATGACGTACTTTGTTCGTTGCCAAGCTAAAACCAGAAGTGTATTTTGTATCAGCAGTTTCTTTGTTTCCATAGAATGAAAAGCTATAAGCATTCTGTGCTGCTGTTTCCTCCTTTCCAAAATTATACTCACTAAACAATTCTTGTCGCTGCGAAATGATTGAGAGATAATTGGTCCGATCAAACAAATTCCCAATTTTTATAGGCAATTGCCCCCCAAATTGCACTTTCATAAAATCCTCTGGAGAGTAGCTATCAATACCAGTTTCATCAAAACCAACCGTCATTCTAGTTCCAAAATCGGCATAAAATTGTTGTGAATAAAGCTTACCGCTACTTGGTATCGCGTAATTAAAGGAAACGGTTCCAGCCTCTCTAATTTTATCACGGTTAATGATCGGCTTATACATTCTTTCTGAAGCCGTTTTATGAAACAAATTGATTAAACTTTTGGTGGAAGAATTGATGCCGCCGAGCCCGCCAACATTATAGCGCAAGGATAAGGAGTTTGGCAGGAGCGTGTCTGTAGAAAAATTTAGAATAGAACGGGAATAATCTAAATTCATAGCATGTGAATACAAATCAGGTTGATAAGCCGTCGAGCCTGGAGCAAAACGACTATCAATACGAAATCCATCCAGATAATACTTGTTCCAACGAAAGGAATTCCCCGAAACAAAAAAGACAAACTGATCAGGAAGGTTAAAACTACCGGTGGTCTCAGTTTCATAAATTACATAATCACTTAGGTTATCAAGATAATGCGCCAAGTCATTGTGTAAATAGACATCTCTAAAATAGGAAGATGGTTTTGACTCACTACCATATTTGGGTATGGTGTCATTTGGGACAAGTTGAGTTTGAGCGATGCTTGAAATTGAAATAAAAATTATCAATAGAAAAACGTAGAATTTAATCATACTTTGAAGATTTCGATATTTGTATTCTTATAAATAAAATAAACATCCTTAAAAAAACCAATGCTTATCCTTACAAAAATAGAATATACTAACTAAACTAAAGAATCAAAAATGTTAATATAATGCAATATTCAAACCATTATAAAGAATGCATTTGAACAGCACCAAATCGAAGCACTTATAATTAGCTCATCATTTTGACTTACATACCAATAGGCATAAAGAAAAAATATAAAAGTGTAATTTTGGAAAGTGTCTCTACACAAATCTAATATACTAAATTGCACTCATTCCGAAATAATTCACCTTATATAAAAAACGCCCATGCTCGTAAAAACTTTTGGTGCTGCCGTACAAGGCATCAACGCTACTATCGTCACTATAGAAGTCAATGTAAGTCAAGGGATTCGATTTTTACTGGTAGGACTTCCAGACAACGCAGTAAAAGAGAGTCACGAACGTATTGCTTCTGCTTTGGATTACACAGGTTATAAATTACCCCGCAAACAAATCGTGATCAATATGGCCCCTGCCGACATTCGTAAAGAAGGATCAGCCTATGATCTACCTTTGGCAATAGGAATGTTAGCTGCTGCAGGAACAATAAAAACGGATTTATTGGAGCAATATATCATTATGGGGGAACTGTCATTGGATGGAGGACTACAACCACTCAAAGGGGTATTACCCATTGCCATAAAAGCAAGAGAAGAAGGTTTTAAAGGTTTAATCTTACCCAAACAAAATGCCAAAGAGGCAGCAGTAGTCAACAACTTAGATGTTCTTGGAGTTGAAAACATCAAAGAAGTCATCGAATTTCTCAACAACAAATTCAAAATAGAACCCCTTTTGGTAGACACCCGCGAGGAGTTTTTCAGCAGCCTCAACCAACTCGACATTAATTTCTCGGATGTAAAAGGGCAAGAAAATGTCAAACGCGCATTGGAGGTTGCTGCAGCAGGAGGACACAACATCATTATGGTCGGACCTCCTGGAGCCGGAAAATCAATGTTGGCAAAAAGACTGCCCACCATCCTACCCCCTTTGTCCTTACATGAAGCACTGGAAACCACCAAAATACATTCTGTGGTTGGTAATATCGACAGCAACACCTCCCTCATTTCTCAACGTCCTTTTCGAAGCCCCCACCACACTATTTCTGATGTAGCCTTAGTTGGCGGAGGAGCATTCCCACAACCGGGTGAAATTTCATTGGCGCACAATGGCGTACTCTTTTTGGATGAATTACCCGAATTCAAACGTACTGTTTTAGAAGTAATGCGTCAGCCACTTGAGGATAGAAAAATATGCATTTCAAGGGCAAAATTCTCCATTGAATTCCCCGCCAGCTTTATGTTGGTGGCATCGATGAACCCTTGTCCCTGTGGATATTATAATCATCCCGATAGAAATTGTGTCTGTGGTGCAGGGGTCGTTCAAAAATATCTGGGCAGAATTTCTGGACCCTTATTGGACAGAATAGACATCCACATTGAAATTGTCCCCGTCCCTTTTGAAAAGCTATCGGAAATGAAAGATGCTGAAAACAGTGAGCAAGTCCGCAACCGCGTCATCAAAGCCAGACAAATACAAGAGCTTCGTTTCAAGGACATTGACGGGGTATATAACAACGCTCAAATGTCATCCAAACAACAACATCGTTATGCAGAACCGGATAAAGCAGGCTCCGAACTACTCAAAAATGCCATGCAAAGACTCAACCTTTCTGCCCGTGCCTATGACAGAATCATCAAAGTGGCCCGCACCATCGCAGACTTGGAAGGTGCAGAAAATATCCTCTCTAATCACATTGCCGAGGCCATTAATTACAGAAACCTAGACCGTGAAGGCTGGGCAGGTTAAATAGGAATTACTTTGCGAGCATCTGATTTCATACAATTACATTTTAACAACTATATTTAAATAAAACTTTGGAAATAGATTTCAAATATAATAGTACTTTTACAAACGATTAGAAATCAAGACTGACCATCTAATTAGCCATCATTTTAATAATCAAAAAACCATCAAAATGAACCATTTACTATTTTTAAACTTGGGCACTGGAGAAGTTATCATTATAGCATTAATCGTATTATTATTGTTTGGTGGCAAAAAAATTCCTGAATTAATGAAAGGCGTTGGAAAAGGTGTAAAAAGTTTCAAAGAAGGAATGAATGACATCGAATCCGATATCAAAAAGGATATCAATAAAGATGACAAACAAGACATTATAAAATAAAATGAGTGAATCGCAAGAAGCTGAAATGACCTTTTGGGATCATTTAGACGAATTACGAAAAATACTGTTCAGAATTGCTGCTGTTATTACCATTTTCTCATTGGTGTTTTTCAGCTATATGAAAGAGATATTTGACAATGTGATACTTGCACCTTCTAGGAATGACTTTTTTCTGTACGAATGGATGAACAGAATGAGTGTTAAATATCCTATTTTCCCTGACTTTTGCTTAGGGAGTTTTCAGGTTAAAATCATCAACATCAATCTTTCTTCACAGTTTTTCATTCACATGTCCACCTCGCTTTGGTTGGGTTTAGTCCTTGGATTTCCATTCTGCATTTATCAGGTTTACCTGTTTGTAAAACCAGCCTTACACAACCAAGAACGTCAAAATACTGGATGGGCTTTTCTTTTTGGGAATCTGTTATTCTACATGGGAATTGCGGTTGGCTATTTAATGGTATTCCCTTTAACACTTAGGTTTTTGGCTGGATATGAGATCAGCTCTTATATCGAAAACAGTGTTTCCTTGGATTCCTATATGGATAGTTTCTTAATGCTTTGCTTTATGATGGGATTGGTTTTCGAATTACCCTTGTTATCATGGCTCTTATCAAAACTTGGGATTTTACGTCGAAAATTCTTTGTGCAATTTAGAAAACATGCCATCGTCATTTTATTAATCACTGCAGCAGTCATCACTCCATCCAGCGACCCATTTACATTAATGGTAGTATTCCTACCCATTTATGCCCTATGGGAAATTAGCGCACTGGTGGTGAAAAAATAAATTTCCGTAAAAAAGATAAACTTCATATTAAAGGGTTGAATTTCAAAAATGAGATTCAACCCTTTATTTTACAGCTATAAATTTAGTCCTAAATTCGTATATTTGCAGCTAGAAATAGGCAAAACATAATTGTGAATTATTACTTATTAATTGTTTTTTTTGATGGCAGAAGAAAAAAAAAGAGTAGCATTAATCTCTGTATTTGCAGCAGTTTTCATTACAGGATTCAAATTAGTAATTGGTTTAATGACCGGTAGTTTGGGGATATTATCAGAAGCTTTGCACTCTGCTCTGGACATGGTAGCAGCAATTATCACCTATTTTTCGGTTAAAATCTCCGACAAACCAGCTGATAAATACCACAATTATGGGCATGGGAAGGTGGAAAATCTTTCAGCTTTAATTGAAACATTGCTACTACTTGTCACTTGCGTATGGATTGTCTACGAAGCCGCGCATCGCCTTATGCTTGGCAATACACACATTGAAGTAACCCCTTGGAGTTATTTAGTGGTCATTAGCTCTATCATTATTGACTATTCACGTTCAAGAGCTTTAAGCAGAGTAGCTAAAAAGCACAACAGTGCAGCATTGGAGGCAGATGCACTACATTTTGCTACAGACATTTGGAGTTCTTCCGTCGTGTTATTGGGACTAATTTCTTATCAATTCTTCGGCTGGTATGCCGCTGATTCAATTGCAGCGCTATTCGTTGCGGTCATCGTACTATGGGTATCTTACAACTTAGGACGCAAAGCCGTAGATGTGTTATTGGACAGGTCGCCTGCTGACACAAATGCTACAGTTAGGGCAATTCTAGAAACTTTCCCAGCAGTAAAAAAATTCCACAGCATTAAAATTCGAACTGCTGGTGCCGATACCTTTATTAAGCTCAACATCCACCTAGATCCTGACTTAAGACTCTTTGAAGTTCATGAGATTTGCGACAATATAGAATCTGAAATTGCAGCAAGAATACCCCGCAGCGAAGTGTATATTCATCCTGAACCTGAAGAAATTAGTCATATTTCGAAAGAGATTGATGATCATTTATGAGCATTGTACCTTTTCCACTGAAACTTTTGGGCATTTCACTGAAAGTAGTTGTTTTCGTTCTCTTTCCCCCTTATTTTTGCCTTACAATTACAAAAGAACAATCCGAACTTATTCACCTAAAACATTTCTTATGAAAACGACAAAAATTTATTTCGCAATCACAGCCCTAAGTTTGATGACCTGGAGCTGTAGCAACAAAAATGAATTAAGCCAAAGTACCTTACAAAGTTCTTTGAGTTCAAACACCCAAAGCTTAACTTCAGCAATGAACGAAATTTCTAGCTCAACAGCCTATCAAGTATTGACGAATGCAGATGGAGCAACTACGCTAGGTGCAATGAAAGTCTCTGCCGAAAATACAAGCACACTAGCATTGGATTCTATTTCGCTTTCCGACATTACAGGTGTTTACGATTTCAACAAATCTAAAAGCTCTAAAAAATGGAATCCTTCTTTGTTGAACTTCTTCACTAAAACGGCTGACAGCACTATAATGTTGGTGCGACTACCAGCTGAGAAAGTAAGAAATCCAAGAACTCTGCTTACCTACAATGCTGCTGACAGTGCATTGACAAATAATTACATCTTTTCATTAACAGATTACAAATACCGTTTTAACTATAATCTGTGGGATTATCACATGGCATCCACCATCAACATCAAAGGGGTAGAGGCTGGTGCGTTAAACATCCAATCGTCCAATAGCAAATCAAAAGGCTATCAGTTTGGATCCGGCTTTGCTTTTGCCAATGGGTTTGAAGCCAAATGTGTTTACAAAAGGGGTGATTCAGTGGTATCAATCTACAGCATTTCCAAAGAATCAAAAGTACTATACGAAGAGAAATTCACCGCGATCAAATCGTCAGCAATGGGCGGAAAACACAAGGAAAAAGAATATTCTTTGACCATTGGTGATGTTCAAATCACGAGAAAACCTGGCATGAATAGCCTTGACAGTGCGAAAGTATATGTTGCTGGCGTGTTGCAATCAAAATCCAAAGTGGAAATGGTGGATCAGCAAACAGATTCAGTTGAAACCAGCATTACCAACCACAAAAGAGAACTTAAAATCACTTTTGATGATGGTACAAGTGCTACAGTAACGCAATTATTAGGCAATGCTACTTTGGAAAACATCAGAACTTTGTTCGTTTCCTTACGTCAAACTTATTTCGCAACCAGTATTGTTGACAAAATTGCATGGGATATTTACAGAGCTAAAAAATAGTTTTCCGCTGACAAAAAATATGTAAGTAGTGGGAAATAAATAATGTCTTATTATTTTATTAGTCAAATATTAATGGTACGCGGATTTACACAGAAAATGCTGATAAAAAAAAACGGATCTATAATTGACTACGTCAATTGATTATGCGCTCTTATCAAAAATGCTTGCATTTTTTTTAATCCGTTCTTAATCCGTTTAGACCGTGTAAATCAGCGTTCCATTTTCTTCTAAAATACAACATTATATTTGTCCCATTACTTAATTCAAATCAAAAAAGCTAGGGTAAGTCTTATACTTATCCTAGCTTCACATTTAAAATAGAACGTTCGTTATGAAAAGTTCAGAAAACAAATCTCCCAATTTTAGAATCATAGAATCATTGGTGTTTACAATGATTTGGGCAGGTATTTTTTCACTACCATTTTTCATGAACAGAGAATTGGGAGTGGTGGATTGGAACAAGGTAAGTGGAGAATGGATTAGAACCACCTCCTTTCTAATCCTTTTCTTACTGAACGTTTATATCTTTGTTCCTCAGTTTTTATTCAAAAAGAACTATCTCTTTTATATCGCTTTTACAATAATAGGAATACTTGCCATTACAGCTATTGGCATTTTATTACGCATTTATTTAGCTCCTCCCGAACCTTTGGCAATGCCACCCATGGACTTAGGCCCTGGAATGCCTCCCATGGAACTTAACCGCGACATGCAACCCATAGGATTTAGAGCACCCATCCTTCCACCGCAAAAGTCCATCTTCATGATTTTTGCAGACAACATGATCATTGCATTCTTGGTGGTTGGGATGAGTACAGCCATTAAATTGGTAACAAAATGGCTCAAGGAGGAGGGTTTGCGGAAGGATGTAGAAAAAGAACAGCTCAAAACTGAATTGGCCTTGTTGAGGCATCAGGTAAGCCCACATTTCTTCATGAATACCTTGAACAACATCCATGCTTTAGTTGATATTAACACCGAAACAGCAAAGGATGCCATCATTCGCCTCTCCACTTTGATGCGTTATTTACTGTATGATACTTCACATGGGCACACCAGCTTAAAAAAAGAGATCGAATTTATTGAAAGCTATATTAGCTTAATGAAGTTACGCTTCTCAAAAAAGGTAAATGTGACCGTAGAAATCCCAGATCACATTCCAGACCTGCAAATTCCACCCATGTTGTACAATTCGATTATAGAAAATGCCTTTAAACATGGTGTGAGTTATCAGCACGACTCTTTTGTTTCATTCAAACTCGAAGTAAAAGAAAAGCAATTGTATTGCGAAGTGAAGAATAGCAAACACAAAAACAAAGTGAGTTTAGAACAAAGTCACTCGGGAATTGGAATGTCCAATATCAAGAAAAGTCTGGAGCTATTGTTCGAACAAAATTACACTTTAAACATCCTTGAGAATGATACTACTTTTACAATACAATTAACGATACCAATATATGAAGATTAAATGTTTAGCCATAGATGATGAGCCATTGGCACTTCAACAAATTGAAGCATACATAGAAAAAACTCCCTTTTTGGAATCTGTCGCATTGTGTCAAAGTGCTTATGAAGCAATGGAGTATTTGGAAAACAATACGGTGGACTTGATGTTTGTAGACATTAACATGCCCGATCTCAATGGGATGGATTTTGTAAAATCATTGTCAATCAAACCGAAGGTCATTTTCACCACTGCCTACAGCGAATATGCCATGGAGGGTTTTCAAGTGGATGCTATGGATTATATTCTTAAACCCATCAGCTATGCAGTTTTTTTGAAAGCAGTTACCAAAGCCAAGACCTGGTTTGAGCTGAATCAAAAACCTATAGAAACAATACAAACTACTCCTGATTACCTGTTTGTCAAATCGGAATACAAGCTGGTACGCATCGCCATGGCAGACATTAAATACATTGAAAGTGCAAATGAATACATTCAAATTCACCTCGTCAATGACAATCCTGTCACCACACTCATCCGTCTTAAAGCCATGGAAGAACAATTGCCCAAAGAACAATTTATGCGGGTACACCGTTCTTTTATCGTCAACTTGGACCAAGTAAAAGTGATTGAGCGCAATCGCATTGTCTTTGACCAAAAAGTATTCATTCCTATTGGCGAACAATACAAAGACAGCTTCCAAAGCTTTGTTGACAAGATTTTTCTAAGCTAAAGACAATTTATAATTCAAATCAATGTTACTACTACTTTCTCCGGCTAAAATACAGAATTTCAACCCTCAAGACATCACAAATAAACATAGCCTTCCACAATTTATTGACGAAGCAAATCAAATCATCCAAGAAATTCGGCAAGTAACAGACCTTGAGCTTGCAAAATTACTGGGCATAAACATGAAATTGGCAAGCACCAATGTGGAACGTCATGCCCAATGGCAATTACCTTTCACACCTTCAAATGCCAAACAAGTTGTATTCACCTATGACGGTGAAGTATACCGTGGACTCAATCCTTCAAAATTCACAGCTGAAGAGCTTGACTACTTACAATCCCACCTCAGACTCTTTTCTGGATTGTATGGAATTCTTCGCCCTTTGGATTTAATCCAAGCCTATAGATGGGAAATCAGCACGAAATTAAACATCAATGGACACAAGGATGGATATAAATTTTGGGGCAACAAATTGACTGAACTCCTCAATGTGACTTTAGACGGACTTAAAGAAGAACGCATTGTACTGAATTTATCTTCAAACGAATACTTCAAATCCATCAACAGAAAAAAACTACAGGCAAGGGTTATTGATTTTGATTTTCTAGAGTGTGTAGATGGAAAATACAAGGCCATTGTGGTCTATATCAAAAAAGCAAGGGGGATGATGGTGCGCTACGTTGTGGAAAATAGAATTGAAGCATTTGAAGATTTAAAAGGCTTCAATGCTGATGGATATTGGTACAATGAAGAACTCTCAACTGAACAAAAGTTGGTATTTACTCGGGGATAATATTGTAGTATCAAAATAATTAAAACTGAATTACAATTGAGATTCCCTAAAAAATCAAACTTTTGCCCATTGCTTTATTTTCCGTACCTTTGCAATCCTATCGCGCAATATCAAACTTTGTACATTTGTACAATAATACTGCGTACAAACTATTTATATGTCATTTGAAAAATTAGATCTTATAGAGCCGATCTTAAACGCTCTTCAACACGAAGGTTACACCCACCCTACTCCTATTCAGGCCATTGCCATTCCAATAATTCTTAAAGGCACCGATCTCTTGGGTTGTGCACAAACAGGAACCGGAAAAACAGCCGCTTTTGCAATCCCTATCCTACAACAACTATTTCTTCAAAAAGGAAACGACAAAGGGCCAAGGAAAATCAAGGCACTTATTGTCACTCCAACCCGTGAATTAGCGATACAAATTGGTGAAAGTTTTGCCAACTATGGCAAAAATACAGGTCTACGTCATACTGTTATCTTTGGAGGTGTACCGCAAAGTCAACAAGTAAATCCACTCAAAATGGGCGTTGATATCTTGGTAGCAACCCCAGGACGTTTACTGGATTTGATAGACCAAAAATATGTAAAGTTAGGTGATCTTGGTATTTTCGTTTTAGACGAAGCGGATAGAATGCTCGACATGGGATTCATTCACGATGTGCGTAAACTCATCAAACTCGTCCCTGTTAAACGTCAATCACTCTTCTTTTCGGCTACCATGCCAGAATCTATCCGTGTATTGGCAGGTACAATCTTAACGAATCCAGAAGAGGTGGAAGTTGCTCCCGTTTCGTCAACTGCCGAAACAATCGAACAAGAATTGTACTATGTGGATGCTGAAAACAAAAAAGATCTATTGATTCACTTATTAAAGGACAAATCCATCCCTACCGCACTCGTATTTACCCGAACCAAACATGGTGCAGACAAAGTGCAAAGGATGTTGGTAAAAGCCCACATCAAAGCGGAAGCCATTCATGGAAACAAATCGCAAAATGCACGTCAAAATGCATTGCGCAATTTCAAGGATCATAGCACACGTGTATTAGTAGCCACCGACATCGCTGCCCGTGGTATTGACATTGATCAATTGTCTTTGGTAATCAATTATGAAATTCCAAACATCCCTGAAACTTATGTTCACCGGATCGGAAGAACGGGTCGGGCTGGAAAAGATGGAAAAGCAATCTCTTTTTGCGACGCAGAAGAACGTGAATACTTGAAAGACATTCAAAAACTGATTTCTATAAAGATACCAGTCATTGAAGATCATCCTTATCCAGCAGTAAATATTCCTGCCGAAGGCAAAGGGAAACCAAAACCGAAGCCACAAAACCAGGCACGTCCGCAAAATCCAAACAAACCGAAACCGGTTCACAATCGCGCACCAAAACCTGCAACAACCAGCAGTGATGCTTCTGATGCTCCAAAGGTGCTGATCAAACGCAGAAGAGAGGAAGATGCTCCGAAGAAGGTGGACAGTAGCCCAAAGAAGTATTGGGGAAGATAAAATTGAGAACAACAAAATCAGCTCAACTCAAAATATAAAAAAGGGTACCCATTCATATCTAAATTGATATGAATGGGCACCCTTTTTTTATAGCAATATCCCCGACTTTGTGGATATCCAAAACTTGAACATTACTGAAACTTGCGAACTGGTAGGCGGGATTTTTTTCAATCCCGCCTTTTGTATTCTTGGGATTTTCAATTCTTCTTTTTAAACTAGCATAACAACAAAGCTCAAAGCCATAAAAACGGATCAAGGATTCTAAAAACAGGAAAGGCGGGATTAGAAAAAAATCCCGCCTACCTGTCCGCAAACTCCTACGATTAATTAGGTTTTATATATCCGATGAGATGGGGGCAATATCCATTCACATCCAATAATGATATTTCTTAGTGAAATAATCTTTGTGTAATTCCAGATATTTCTTGTATAATATGAATATTCTATGGTAATACACCTTGGAAAGCAAATATCCAAGTATATTAAAATAGATAAATTATTAAAAAGATCGAACAGCCCTTACATTGCAGGGGTAGTTCTTGTAGTAGCGGTTCGGGGAGCCACTATGGAAGAACTGGAACCAAGTGCTGTTGTGATCGTACTCACTGGAACTCCAATAGCCGTTGCCGCTAATGGCAAAATCGCCCAGGCCTTGCGCTTTTAAATTAACATACATTAAGTTTAGTTCGTCTTTAGATGGTAAGTACCAATCAGAATAGGTGTTCAGGACTAAATCCGCACATAATTTTGCGGCATAACTTCCGGCCCCCTGC
>CANFFA010000016.1 GCA_947445425.1 Paludibacteraceae bacterium | reverse complement strand
GAGGTGATGTTATCGGTTTAGTGGGTAGTACAGGAAAATCTACTGGTCCGCACTTGCACTATGAAGTCCATTTGAAAGGTGAAATTATGAACCCTCAGAATTATTATTTCATGGATCTCACCCCTGCAGAATACGATAAAATGGTACAGATGAGTAATAATGCTGGACAAATGTTTGATTAACTAACAATTGACTTTTGCTTTACCATCAAGATTTCCTTTGATTTGTCAGTCTATAAATTACGATATCCACTCATTGGCACTTTGGCATATTTCTTAATTAGCACATTATTTTCATGAAAATCCCCAAACTCCTCTCTTCAGCTCCTGGACCCATCGGAATCTTTGATTCGGGATATGGTGGTTTGACCATTTTGGAAAAGATACGTACCGAATTACCACAGTATGATTTTATTTATTTAGGGGATAATGCCCGTACACCTTATGGTACTAGATCGTTTGATGTGGTGTACAGATATACCTTGGAGTGTGTGACGCATCTTTTTGAAATGGGATGTCAAATGGTACTTCTTGCTTGTAATACTGCTTCAGCTAAAGCCCTACGAACCATTCAGCAAAATGATTTACCAAGATTAGACCCACAAAGAAGGGTGTTGGGTGTTATTCGTCCTACGGTGGAAACGGTTGGCAATCTAACCCAAACTAAACACATTGGTCTATTGGCAACCAATGGTACCGTTCAATCAAATTCCTATCCCCTTGAAATTCAAAAGCTTTATCAAGACTTTATCGTTACTTCAGAAGCTTGTCCGATGTGGGTTCCATTGATTGAGAACAATGAACATGAAGCTACGGGTGCAGATTATTTTGTGCGTAAAAATATTGAGCATCTTTTGACTTCCGATCCCTTAATTGACATTGTCATGTTGGGATGTACCCATTATCCCTTATTGGAATCGAAAATTAAATCTTTTCTGCCAAAGAATGTCGGCATTGTCTCTCAAGGTGATATTGTAGCACAGAGTCTTGCTAATTACCTGCAAAGACATCCTGACATGGAAGAACGTTGTACTAAAAGTGCTACGTGCCACTACCTTACCACCGAATCAGTAGAGAAGTTCTCAAGTGCTGCATCATTGTTTCTGAAAGAGGCGGTTGTAGCAGAACATGTTGATTTAGGATGAAAATTAGTTTTAAGAATAGAGTATGAGTTTGAAAAATTGCAGAAAAGTCGGTTTAATTGTTTCATTATTTATTAGTATTTGTGCAAATGCAGAATACAATAAAGAGATTGTTTTAGAACAAATTATTAAAACAGACACTACTTCCATCGGTCAAAAGATTATTTACCCTCAATTTCAAAACAGTGAAGTTACCATTCTAAAAGTTACCATTCCCCCAGGTAAATCTACGGGATGGCACAAGCACAATTTTCCTGTGTTTGCCTATGTACAAGAAGGAGTTTTGACGGTTGAGATTGAAAACAAGAAGACCATGACTTTTGGAACCAATTCGTCCTTTTCTGAGGTAATTGATTTAAAACACAATGGTGTTAATAATGGAAAGGTGAGTGTAGTGCTCATTGCTTTTTTTATGGGTGAAAAAGGGAAAGCACTTTCAATACATTAGAAAACGAGTAAGTTTTTTTGAATCAAATAAATTAAAATGCACCCGAACATGCATCATCTGATTCATCAGTAAAGATCAAGAAAGTTAACTTGATTAGATACGAAAAATAAAAACAATTATTTACGAATGAAATTACTTTTTATTGGTGGGACAGGAGTAATTAGTTCAGCTTGTTCAGATTTAGCAGTAGAGCATGGCTTGGAGGTATATCATTTAAATCGTGGTAAAACAGCCGGCATTCGTAATACTAAAGAAGTAAATACAATTTATGCTGACATTAGAAATGTTTCCGAAACTTCTGAAGCCATTAGGAATCATCATTTTGATGTAGTGGTTGACTTTCTTGCTTACGAACCGTCTCATATACAGAATGCTATTGCTTTATTCGCAGGGAAAACCAAACAATATATATTGATCAGTACCGCATCTGCCTATCAGACCACTGAAATTCTGGCTGTTACAGAAGATACACCCTTAGATAATCCATTTTGGGAGTATTCTAGGAACAAAATTGCCTGCGAAAAAGTACTTAAAGATACTGCATTCAAAAGTTCTTTCCCCTTTACGATTGTTCGACCATCACATACTAGAAACAACTAAGAAATTCGAGTCGTTTTTAGAAATTGATTAGAAGTTTTATAATTCACTTTTATACATTATGAAAAGACAAATACTTAAATATACATTTTTTGTAATTTTACTGATTACGAAATCTTTTGATAGCGTTTATTCACAAGAGCTTAAGTTTGAGCATTTGGGTATTCAAAATGGCTTGTCTCAACTTTCTGTGATGAGTGTTTATCAGGACCAATTTGGAATCATGTGGTTTGGAACGAGAGAAGGTTTAAGCCGCTATGATGGTTTCAAATTTCATAACTTTCACCCACAAAAAGGGAAAAATTCACTGCCAGGAAATATAGTAAACTCCATTGTAGGGGATTCTAACGGGCATCTATATTTGATTTGTGATGATAAGTTGGTAATTTTTGATCTTAAAAGTGAGCAATTTACCACCCTTCAACAAGAAAATATTTTATCTATTTATAAGGGGAAAACCAATTTGTGGGCTGTCGGTAGTGATAGTTTGTTTAATTATTCATACGCCGAAAAATCCCTACAATTTTATTGCCGACTGGATAAAAATGCTAGAATAAAATCTGTTTTTGAAACTACTGATGGTCGTCTTCTTTTAGGATCCGAAACAGGGCTTTATCTTCTTAATAAAAATCTATCGTTGCAAAATATCTTTTCAAATGCTGATGTTTTATCCATTAATAGTGATTCAAAAAAGAATTTTTGGATTGCCACCAAGGGGCAAGGTTTGTATAAAATGAATCGCAATCTGCAGTTAGTCAGGAATTACCGTACAATATCTGGCAATCCTACTTCTATCTCTTCTGATGATGTGCGTACGGTTTGTGAGGATAAAAATGGCACAATTTGGATAGGAACCTATACCGGTTTAAATAAGTACCTTCCCCAAAGTGAAAGTTTCAAGACTTATATTCACAATGATTTGTATCCTACTAGTATACTTCATTCTTCTGTCTATGCGCTTTGTTGTGATTTGCAAGGGACAATTTGGGCTGGAACTTACTATGGAGGGGTGAATTATTTCAATCCAGATGTGAAAGTTTTTAAATTTTATTGTCCTATTCCTCAAGATAATAGGACTTTGAATAAAGGCATTGTCAGTAGAATGACTGAGGATGATAAGGGTAATATTTGGGTGGGGACCGATGGGGGTGGTGTGAATTGCCTGAACAGAAAAACTGGAGTATTTAATGCTCTCCCCTATACGAGTGGTTTGTTTACGAATGGTAATGTTAAGGCATTGCATTTCGATAGAAAAAATGGTCGTATGTTTATAGGGAGTCATTTTGGAGGCTTGGATGTTTTGGATGTTAAAAGTGGTAAAACTAAACGTTTTAGTACACAGATGCCAGCTCCTAATCAACTTGCCGATAATCAAGTTTATAGTGTAGCACAAGTAGGTACGGATGTATATATCTCTACCCATGAGCAGCTCTATCGTTTTGATTTAAAGACAGATCAAATGTCAGCAGTTGCTGAGACAGTCCTAAAATCAAAAGGGGTGTGGAACAATCCAATTTTTGTTGATTCGAAGCATAATCTCTGGTATTATCAAAAATACTCCTCTGTTATAAATTGCACCAATTTATTGACCAAGAAAACCAAGCGTTACCAGCTTTTTGATCCTTCAAGTAAGCATAGTTCGATAGGAATTACGGCGATTATTGAAGACAGTCGTCACCAACTTTGGTTCTCATCCAATGGTGGTGGTTTGTTTGTATATCAACCAAAGCTTGATCGTTTGAAACATTTTGGAATGGAAACCAGTGGTTTGTTAAGTAATTATTGTTACGCTTTGGCAGAATCTAAGAGTGGAAATATTTTAATTTCAACCAATTATGGTCTGTCACGTTATCAATATGCCACTGGATTGTTCAAGAACCTAAGGTTGCAGGATGGTGTCCCATTGACAGGGATTAATGAAGGTAATGGACTTTTCGTTGCCAGCGATGGGGAGGTTTTTTGGGGTGGAGTAAATGGTATGGTTAGTTTTTATGAACAAGAAATTGGCAAATTGAACCAAACTTCCAAACTCCATTTTACTGAACTGGAGGTTAATAACAGACGGGTAGAAGTCGGAGATAGTACTGAAATTCTTGAGAACTCTTTGCTATATACAGAAAAAGTGCAACTCAAAAGTACGGATGCTTATGCCAGTATCTTTTTTGCCACTTCGAATTTTATCAAAGAGAATGCATGTGAATATGAATATTTAATGCAAGGTTTAAGCGACAAATGGATCAAATGTAGTGGGAATAAAATCAGCTTTTCCAATTTGTCACGTGGAGAATATCTACTGAAGGTTCGGGGACGTTATCTGAATTCTAATAAGATTTCGGATGAGATTTCCCTTGCTATTCGGGTGAATCCACCTTTTTATACTTCAACGATTGCGCTTTGGTTCTATTTTATAGCCTTGATTACTCTGCTTTGGTATTGGATTCGTTTTTATAAGAATGAAGTGGCATTGAAGTCGAGTCTGGAATTTGAACACAAGGAGAAGTTGCGTGTAGAAGAAACCAGTAAATATAAAACTCAATTTTTTACAAATATCTCGCATGAGTTTAGAACCCCTATCACCTTGATTATGGGTCAGGTAGAATCGATGTTGGAGGTAAAAGAGGCGCAGAGTTTTTCAGCAAAACTGCTCTCTGTCTACAAAAATGCCACCAAATTAAATCGGTTGTTGACAGAACTTTTAGACTTTAGAAAGCAAGAGGACGGTTACTTGAAATTACAGGTGAAGCATGCCAATATTGTTGATTTTGTACATGAAATATTCCTCACTTTCAATGATTTTGCTTTTACACACAAAATCAAATTCATCTTTGAATGCTCCGAAAAAGAGCTATTGCTTTATTTTGACCCCATTCAGTTACAAAAGGTATTTAACAACCTTTTATCTAATGCCTTTAAATTCACAAAACCGGGTGGAACCATCACACTAAGTATTCTGCCGAGTGAGGATAATGTAATAATCTCTGTTTCAGATAGTGGTATTGGTATTCCACAGGCAGAATTGGATCATATTTTTGATAGTTTTTATCAGGTGAATAAAACCAATGTTTTGGGAACAGGGGTTGGTTTAGCATTGGCAAAAGGGATAGTTGAATTACATGGAGGTAAGGTTTCGGTGGAGAGTAGTGCAGGAATTGGCTCCAAATTTTCGATATGTTTAAAAACAGGAAGCGATCATTTTGTTGACGAACAAGTTGTTACAACAGGTGATGCCGTTGAAAATCCAGTTGCAGAATTAAGCATTAAGGACGAACCTTATTTTCAAGAGTTGTTGGAAGAGTTTACAGATGAGGAAAATGCCAAGTGTTTCAAAATGCTCATCGTGGACGATAATATGGAAATCGTACAGCTTTTAGTAGCGGCTTTTGAACCTTTGTACGAGGTGGAGTTCGCAATGGATGGAAAAGCTGGTTTAGAAAAAGCCGGTGAGATTCAACCGGATATCATCCTCACTGATTTGATGATGCCGATCATGACTGGGTCTGAGATGTTGGTGAAGCTGAAGTCGAATATCGAAACCAGCCACATTCCGGTGGTGATGATTACGGCCAATACTTCGGATGATTATCTGGTGGAGGGTTTACAGTACGGTGCGGATGATTATATTACCAAGCCATTCAATATTAAGCATTTGATCATTCGATGTAACAACTTGGTGCGCTCTCGGAAAGTATTGAAGGAGAAGTACACCAATCAGTTGACCAATAACCTGGAGTTGATTACGCACAATTCCCTTGATCAGGAATTTATGGAAAAGGTGATGGGGATTGTAGAACTTAATATTGATAAAGAGGAGTTTACGGTGGATATTCTGGCTTCGGAAATGAATACGGGGCGGAATAAAGTCTACTCTAAAATTAAAGGGATTACTGGATTGACTCCCAATGACTTTATTCAGAATGTTAAACTCAAAAAAGCGGCTAACTGTCTAAAAAATAATTTAGAACTCTCCATTGCGGACATTGCTTATCGCTTTGGTTTTGGAACGCCGCAGTACTTTAGCAAGTGTTTCAAAAAAAGCTTTGGTTTGGCACCGATAGAGTATAGAAAAGAGGGGCGGTTAGAGGGGGCTTGATGGGATAAGCTTTGCCTAAACTTATAAGACCATGAGAGAGGATTTAATGTAAATGGCATTGAATCCTCTCTTTTTATAAAATTTCCCTTAATAAGAAATCACGTAGATGAACGATTTGAATTCCATTTTCATTGATTCCTATTGCAAATTCATCCAATGTTACAATATATTTAGAGAAATTATCTTTCACTTTTAATAAACTGGCTAGCTCTCTGTTTTTTGTACTTGCCAATTCCAACCTAAAAGCAACTTGTACATAGATGCGCTCCTGAAGTTTTGTTGCAACGAAATCAATTTCCAAGTGATCTGTTTTTCCAACATAGAGTGTATAGCCCATACGAATGAGTTGCATGTATACTAGATTTTCCATCCATTTTTGAATTTCGGTCAATGCATCATAGCCGCGAATGGCATTGCGAATACCCAAATCCTCAAAATAATACTTCTCCCCGATTTCAAATATTTTTAAACCCTGAATATCTGCACGTAAAACCTTGTGTATAAAATAGGCATCCTCTAGTGCTGCTGAATAATCAATCACCATTTGTGTGGGTAATTGTTGTCGTTGAGACTTAAGATATTTACTTATATTGGTTGCTGAAAACAAACTGCCTGTATTGTCGGCTAAAAAAGCCACCAATCTCTCCATGAAATCGACATTTCTTATCTGTTTTCGGGTAATCACATCCTTGAGAAGAATGGTGGAATACAAGTTTCTTAAGTATTCAAAGCACAAAGCCTCATCGGCTTGAAGATGTATCAAATAGGGCATTCCCCCTATTCTAAAATATTTCTGAAGACTTGAGTTATCGTCCTCTAAATCATGAAATATAAGAAACTCTCCATAAGACAAGCTGTGAATGGTAAACTCCATATACCGTCCCGCTAGCAGTGTGGCTAATTCGCCGGAAAGCATATTGGCATTGCTACCGGTGCAATAAATATCGCAACAGTTTTCAGCCAGCAAACTCCGTAGGCAATTTTGAAACAACGGTATTTCTTGTATTTCGTCTATGAAAACAGAGTTGCTTCTGTTGTCCTTTAACTGTCCTTTAATGACATCGTACAATTGATCATCCGTCTTTATGTCTCGAAACTCCTTTAGCTCTTTGTTGATATATAATACATTGGCTGTAGTGTCCTGTTCAAGGACAATTTTGATCAGCTGTTGTAATATGCAGCTCTTGCCAATACGCCTTTGACCAGTAAGAATTTTTATAATGGGTTTCCCCATGTAAGGGCGAATTTTTTCCGTGTAGTAGGGACGATTGAAAATTGTCTTTTCCATGATGTATATCTAATAAAACTATGCAAATATACGATTTTGTTAGATATACATCATAGAATTTGAATTTTTTATTTGATTTTTTATGCTTCCTCTTTGGTTTGCTCTGTTTTTACTCTTTTATTTGAATAAATTAGATTTTGAGATGCCCAACAAACAATAAGCAGCTATGAAAAGTATAATTTTATACGAGAAAAGCTACTTTCTGTTCTATTTTTGTGAACTCAAACGAACTATTTAAAACACAATTTTATGAGAAATCTTACCATCACTCTAATCATCGCACTTTCATTTTCAATGATTGCGCAAGCAAGTTCCAAAAACGAAAAAGTTTCATCCAAAGTGTCACTCTTTCCTGCTCCAAAAGGGATGAAAGCCTCCCCCGATTTTACGGTGAAAGTCAATGGAAAAGAGGCATTTGTTTATACTACCAAAGTCAGAACCTGTACGCATCGTCCTGAAAGAGCGATGGGGATGAGCTATTTCGATTGTTCCGATAGTGCCACAGTAACGGTCACTGCCAATGTATCCATGGAAAATGCTGTCATTCGTCCAAAGTCACTTGGAATCAAGCCGATGGTAAAAGGGAAGTCGATTAGCTTTACCATGCATAAAAATCAGAAAATTACCATTGAACCCAATGGATATGAGTATGATGCCATTGCAATATTTGCCAATACACTGGAATTAAATCCTCCGAAAGAAAATGATCCCAATGTGCTTTACTATGGCCCTGGCATTCACAATGTGGGGGTGGTGAAATTGTCGAGCAATAAAACGGTTTATCTTGCCGGCGGTTCGGTGGTCAGAGGTCGCTTTGAGGCCAATGGGGTAACGGGATTGAAATTTATGGGTCACGGAATGATAGACCATGGACAGGATAGTGTGGAGTCGCGGTTTCTCAGACTGAACAAGTGCTCGAATGTTACTGTGGATGGACCGATATTTTTTGATGGCTGGGGCGGGGCATTAACCTCACTTACTTCGACCCATGTTACTATTTCTGATTTGAAGATTGTAGGAAAGTCGGCCGATGGCATTAGCATGGATGCTTGTAAAAATCACCTTGTTGAGAACTGCTTTGTACGGAATCATGACGATGCTGTGGTTGTGAAATCGAAATATGGGGTGGGAGATGTTAGAAATATTTTGGTGCGAAATTGTGTGATCTGGAGCGATAGGGCGCAGGCATTGGAAGTCGGCTTTGAACTACAAACAGTATTGGTGGACAGCATCATCTTTAAAAATATCGACATTATTCATGCTTATGGAAACAATGCGATTTCGATTCACAACGGTTCTCAAGCAGTGGTGCGCGACATTCGGTTTGAGGATATCCGCATTGAGGATCTGGATGCTACTTATTGCAGACCGGTTTCAACCCCAAGTACTTATATCTTTCTACTTGAGATTGGGAAATCAAAATGGTCTAAAACCGGTGGTCAGGGGAATATCCACAATATTTATTTCAAGAACCTTTCAGTGACCACAAAAGCTGGCTCTGATTTTCCTGTATCGAGTATGGTGGGTTATGATGCGGAGCATACGGTTGAAAATATCACTTTTGAGAATTTTACCATTGACGGGAAGGTGATTAAAAGTGCGTCGGAAGGGAAAATCTCTGTAAACTCAACAGATTTTGTGAAGAATGTGAGCTTTATTGAAACTAAGAAATAGTGACTTTTGTATTGTTTAAAGAAGTAAAGAAACGAAAATGTCGCTCATGAAGAAACTACTATTCTCAGTATATTTTGCCCTTTTCTTAATCATTCTAAACTCCAGTGGACAGTCTTTTATTAGCTATAATCCATCCGGTTATAAGCAGTATACCTCTATCATTGTGTATCTACCTTATCCCAATACAAAGTATTATGCCGGCTTTGGAATCGGACATTGTAAGGATACAAGCACACTCGTATTTTCAAATCAGTACCGCTTATTGGAGGGGTATCAATATCAATACGAAGGGGGTAAAATGATCAAAACCGATCGCCAGATTTTGATTTCGGCCGAAAGTGAATCGGTTTACAAAGCAAAAAACAGGGCTGATTTTTCGGGCGGTTGGCATGGGGATGAGCAGCTGCAACAGCTTCGGTTTTATCTGGATGGAAAGCCCTATCAGTTTACCTCCAAAGTGGAATTGTTGCCCTGCAAGGAATTTCGCTACGAACAGGAATCGACCATTCATGAAACAGCCAAAACGATTAATGGGGTGGTTACTCCCAACCCGCTGCATCCCGTTGAGGCCAAGCATTTTAAAAATACAAGTTTTAAAAATACAGGGTATGAGACTTTTAACCGCTTGACCTGGCAAAATACGGTGGATGTTGACTTTTGGTTTATGGGCATTGCCTGTGTGGGAAAAGCGAGTGCCATGACCCTTTATAATGAAAAGGACAAAATAAAATACAATTATACTGGTGGTGGTAAAACGCCCATGAACAATGTAAAAGGGGCAAAGGAGGTTTTTTATGCCAACGACTCCACCGGTTTATCCGCTCATGTGACCAGTACGCTTTTATTACCCAAAAATCAGGATGAGAATTGTGTGCTGAAAGTATGGGACAGGGCTAAGGATAGTAAGTATTATCGCTCGTACAAACAGGGGAAGAATCCGGAAAAGGGAGAGGTTTGGGAGAGTAGAATGACGGTTTCTTTTTTTAGTAAATCCAATTAATTGTCAATAAATCAAATTAATATGAAACAACAGATTCACATCCTACTGGCTTTTTGTTTGTTTGGCTTCAACCTGCAAGCCCAACAGTTGAAACTCAACAGCACTGTAAAAGATTGTTATGCCCGATTTGAAAACAACAAACTCGTTGTGGGGAATAGCAAAATGGAACGTGTTTGGTTGTGGACAGGAAAAGGATTGGTAACTTCCTCTTTGACAAATAAATTGACCCATAAGGAGTGGTGTAATGTCAAGCCAATCGGTTCTTCCGATTGGCAATTGCCATCATTAACAACTTTGCCCGAAGCTAAGATTTTGAAGCTTGAAGCCAAAGAGAGTGATGATGAGCAATTTAGTGCTTCACACTTGCAAGTGGTCGTAGAGATGGACTATCCAAGTCTAAAAACGAGTGTGAAATACGAAGTCTGGATTTTCCCTGCCACTTCGGGTGTACGCACCCAACTGTTTGTGAAGTCAAAACAGAACTTTGGTTTAAAAGCAGAGAGCCTGGGCATTCCTTTCACCGAACTATCGGTGGTGAAAGCCTCGGATCCAGACTCTTTGGTGGATAAAGCAACCAATGTGATTGATAATGATATACATACATTTTTCAGAACCAAAGCAGTAAAAAATCTCAATACCCCTTTTAATTATGTGATTTTAGATTTAGGTAAAGAAAGGGAGATTGAATCGTTAGGACTGAGTCAATTGCATGATTACCGTGTATTGGGTTATGTGAACAAATGCGCAGTTTACGCTTCCAATCAGCCCGACAAATGGGATGCTACTCCGATTGGAGTAGCTGATTTGACCCGTTCGCATTACCTACAATACATTCCTTGTACTCCGACAAAAGCCCGTTACATACGGGTGACCGCTATCCCTACTTCCGCGGTCAATTTATACGACTATAAAACGTCCATTTCCGAGATTCGGGTTTTTGATAAAGAGCATCCTGTGCTGATAAATGAGGATCTCACCCTAGAGCAATTTCCGGTCAATGCCAATCCATACCTCCGACGTGCTATAGGTTATTATGCTGATACGCAATGGAGAAATAGTTTTGAATATCCTTTTTTAAGGGAGGAGGCCAAACAGTGCGCTTTTACGATCGAAAATTACGATTGGAACAATATTTTATCCATTGAAGATGAAAATGAGGGCTTTTGTTTGATCAAAGAATCACATAAAACAGTTTTGCAAAAAGGGGTTTTTACGGGTGGATTTAACTGTTCGACTACTGGAATCAGTAACACTGGATGGGGTATTGCACCAAATGATATCAATGATGAATATAAAAAATGCTGGGCAAATTGGACCGTATTATACCAAGGTCAAGAGGATGAACGTCAGTTGGCCATCAAAAGCTTTGACCGCAAGCGTTTTCCAAATACACTGCCCGGTCATTATAGAATTTATGCCTGCAGCTGGGGAAATAGTGAACATCCACTTCCCAACCGTGGAGCCCGTGATGGCGCCTTGGAACACAATGTATTGGGAGAGTTAGATGCTGCCAAAGCTGCCGGTATTGAGACCTATCTGATTGATGATGGTTGGCAGGTGCATCCCGATACTTTGGAGTGGAAGCCAGAAAAAGGGGTGTGGCGTCCTCACTTGGTAACCTATCCAAATGCTTGGAAAACAGTTACTGACAAAGCAAAGGAGCATAATTTAGGTCTGGCGTTGTGGTCGGCAGTGGCCATTCCTGCTGAGGATTTGAAATACAATCAGGACCGTGCCGGTTTTGCCGGTTGGAAGTGGGATTTTGCTAGCATCAATGGCTATAACGATTTGGCGAAGATTGAAGAAAAAGCCCGCAATTTTGTGAAAGACTACAAGCATCAACTCTCCATTCAGTGGGATTTGACAGAGAATGTTGCCCGCTATGGTTTGTATTGGGGTCGTCAGTACGGTATTGTCTGGTTGGAGAATAAAGAAAAAGTGCATGTTCGCTACAATCCTCCATTGGTGTTGCGTGACATTTGGGAGTTGTCTAAATATGTCAATACGGATAAGTTCCAGTTTCCGATTCGTAATGTAAATGATTTTGATAAAGCGGGCAACGGAACCCTTTATAATGTAGAGTATTGCAATGCCATTACCTTCATGGGCAACCCGATGTTTTTCGAAAAAGTGGGATCATACTCTCCCGAAACATTGGCCAGAATCAAGAAAAATCTGGAGTTGTACAAAGGGGAGCGGGAGCAACTGAAGAACAGTTTTGTATTCCCCATCGGCAACCAACCCAATAATGAATCATTCACTGGCTTTCAGGCGGTGAGTGAAAACGGAGTTGCAGGTCATTTGCTATTGTTCAGAGAGTTGTATGCCACTGCTTCATCAACAGAAATTAAATTGAGATTTTTGAAAAATGTAACGTTGGAACTGGAAAATTTGAAAAATGGCAGCAAGCAAAAGCTTCAGGTGAATGACAATGGTTTTGCGACTTTTGAAATTGCGAATGCTGCTGATTTTGAATATTACAGGTATAAAGTTTTAAAATAGATACTTAGTTTGCCAAAACAAGACTTTTTTAGCAAGCAAATGCGCACCGAATTTATTTTATTTAAGTATAAATTTCTCCTTAGCTATTCAGTCAGGGAGGTAAAAATCAAGTAGTATGTATTTATGTAAACAATCCTGGAGGTGGTATGGTCCAAATGACCCAGTATCACTTGCAGACATTCGTCAGGCAGGGGCAACCGATATTGTTTCTGCATTGCATCAAATCCCCAACGGTGAAATTTGGCCGTTGTCAGCAATCGTTGAGCGTCAAGAGATTATTGAGGCCGCTGGTCTTCAATGGAGTGTGGTGGAAAGTATTCCAGTGCACGAGGACATCAAGAAGCGTTCGGGAAATTATCTGGAATATATTGAGAATTACAAACAGTCAATTTCTAATTTGGCTGAAAGGGGGATCAAAATTGTTACTTATAATTTTATGCCCATTCTTGATTGGACGAGAACAGACTTGGCATTCACTTTAGAAGATGGTTCCAAAGCCTTAAAGTTTGAAATGGCTGCTTTTGTAGCCTTCGATTTGTTTATTTTGAATCGCCCGAATGCTCAGAAAGAGTATAGTCCGGATCAGATATCAAAAGCAAGAAGTCGTTTTGACAGCATGTCTGAAAGCGAAAAAGAGACCCTGACACGAAATATAATCGCCGGATTACCAGGAGCCGAGGAGAGCTTTACGATAGAACAATTTCAGAGCGCCCTCAATAGTTATGCCGATATAGATGAGGAACAACTCAGGAGAAATCTCATCTCTTTTATAACAGAAATTGGCGCCGTGGCCCATCAATTGGGAGTTCAATTGGCCATTCACCCCGATGATCCTCCTCATTCAATCTTTGGACTTCCACGCATCATGAGTAGTGCTGATGATGTTCGCAAGTTATTTGAAGCTGTTCCGCTCCTTGAGAATGGTCTTTGTCTGTGTACTGGTTCCTTTGGAGTCTCGTCTGCAAACGACTTGACGGCTATGATTCGTGAATTTGGCGAACGTCTCTATTTTGTTCATTTCCGTAGTACCCGTAGGAACAAGGAGGGTGATTTTTACGAGGACAATCACCTGGAAGGTGATGTGGATATGTTTGAGGCAATGAAAGCTTTGCTTGTTGTCGAGAATAAACACAAACGACGCATTCCAATGCGAGCGGATCATGGTCACCAAATGTTGGACGATTTAAAAAAGAAAACCAACCCAGGTTATTCTGCCATCGGGATGTTAAGAGGTCTGGCGGAACTCAGGGGTTTGGAGCTTGGGATTTCCAAGGCCTTGTTTTAGGAGATCAATGAGCGCATTGCCAGATACAATTGCCTTCTGCTCTGTCTGAAGATAGTGGTCTGATGAAAAAAGTGATTCCCCTTAGATAAAGTTATCTGGTTTTATCTACGGGGAATCACTTTAGCGCATTATTACTTCGATTGCTATTAATTGCTAATGGGAAAATAGTTTTTCAGCTGCCCCGACTTATCTGCGACATGATTAAACAATAAGTAGTACTGAAAAGTATAATTTTGTACAAGAAAAGAAGATGGGTGTTCTATTTTTGTACCCGAACCATGAGTTTGTAGTTGTTTAGAAATGAATATTCAAATTGTC
>CANFFA010000015.1 GCA_947445425.1 Paludibacteraceae bacterium | reverse complement strand
TGAAAACCTACTTGAACAGCTTCGTAACCGTCAATTTCGATTGTTTTAAGTTGAGTAACAACACAAGGACCTGCTTCAATAACAGTGCATGGTACATTTTTACCATCGGCACTGAAAACGGATGTCATTCCGATTTTTTTTCCTAATAATCCTGGCATTTCAATTGTTGTTAACCCCTAACCCCTACAGGGGGATCGGTTTGTTTAAAAAATAATTTATTCTCGCTATCCTAACTCCATCAAAGGAGCAAAGGATTAAACTTTAATTTCTACTTCTACACCACTTGGCAATTCTAATTTCATTAAAGCATCAACAGTTTTGCTGGTTGAGCTATAAATATCAATTAGACGTTTGTAAGAAGATAGTTGAAATTGCTCACGTGACTTTTTGTTTACGAAAGTAGCACGATTGACAGTAAAAATACGTGTATGTGTTGGTAATGGAATTGGACCACTTACTACAGCACCAGTAGCTTTAACTGTGTTTACGATTTTCTCAGCTGATTTGTCAACCAAAGTGTGATCGTAAGATTTTAGTTTGATTCTAATTTTTTGACTCATTATCGATTATTGATTTATTATTAAAATTATGTTGTCCAGTTAAGAGTCATTCACTAACCGGATAAATAGTCAAAAATCAACAGTCAAAAAATATTTGACTGCTGATATTTGAAATAATTATAGAAGTTCTACTTTACCTTTGGCTTCAGCAACTACCACTTTAGCAATAGCATTTGTAACCTCAGCATAGTGATCAAATTCCATTGAAGAAGTTGCACGACCAGAGCTAATAGTACGTAAAGCCGTAACATATCCAAAAGTTTCAGATAATGGAACTTTAGCTTTAACGATACGAGCACCAGAACGGCTAGACTCCATACCTTCAACTTGACCACGACGTTTGTTCAAATCACCAATAATATCACCCATGTTTTCTTCTGGGGTAACCACTTCCATTTTCATGATAGGCTCCAAAAGGACTGGTCTTGCTTTAGCACAAGCTGATTTATAGGCTAGAGATGCACAAATTTCGAAAGACAATTGATCTGAATCGACAGCGTGGAAAGAACCATCAATAACTGTCACTTTCAAGTTATCCAATGGGAAACCTGCCAAAACACCATTTTTCATAGCATTAGCAAATCCTTTTTGGATAGAAGGGATAAATTCTTTAGGAATGTTACCACCTTTTACGGAATCAACAAATTGTAAAGGACCACCTTCGAACTCTTTGTCCATAGGTTCAACTTTTACAATCATATCAGCAAACTTACCACGACCACCAGATTGTTTCTTATACGTTTCACGTAATTGAACCATTTGAGTGATAGCCTCTTTGTAAGATACTTGCGGACGACCTTGGTTACATTCCACTTTGAACTCACGTTTCAAACGATCGATAATGATTTCAAGGTGAAGCTCACCCATACCACTAATAATAGTTTGACCAGATTGTTCTTGTGTATGTACAGTAAAGGTTGGATCTTCTTCAGATAATTTAGCCAAACCAATACCCAATTTATCAAGATCCTTTTGAGTTTTAGGCTCAATAGATATACCGATAACTGGTTTTGGGAAGTCCATAGACTCCAATGTAATTTGATGATTTTCATCACACAAAGTATCACCGGTACGAATATCTTTGAAACCAACTCCAGCACCAATATCACCTGCAGAGATTAAATCAACTGCATTTTGTTTATTAGAGTGCATTTGGAAGATACGAGAGATACGTTCTTTTTTACCAGAACGCGTATTGTGTACATACGAACCAGCTTCTAATTTACCTGAGTAAACTCTGAAGAAACATAAACGACCAACGTAAGGATCCGTTGCAATCTTAAATGCCAAAGCACATAAAGGCTCAGATGCATTTGGGTGACGTACAATTTTCACTTCTTCATCACGCGGGTCGAAACCAATCGTTTCAGGAGTGTCCATTGGGCTAGGTAAATACAAACAAACTGCATCAAGCATGGTTTGTACCCCTTTATTTTTAAACGCAGAACCACAAATCATTGGATTAATTTCCATAGAAAGGGTTGCCTTACGAATAGCTACTTGAATTTCTTCAATAGTAATGGTGGTAGGATCATCAAAGAACTTTTCCATTAAAACATCATCATATTCAGCAATAGTTTCAAGCATTTTCTCTCTCCACTCTTGTGCTTCTTCTAATAAGTTTGCAGGAATTTCTTCAATATCATATTCAGCACCCATGGCTTCATCGTGCCAAAGAAGGGCTTTCATTTTCACTAAATCGATAACGCCTTTGAAATTTTCTTCAGCGCCGATAGGAATTTGAATAGGACAAGGTTTTGCACCTAATACCACTTGAACTTGACGAACCACTTCGTAAAAGTCTGCACCAGAACGGTCCATTTTATTTACGAAACAGATACGAGGAACATGGTATTTATCAGCTTGACGCCAAACTGTTTCAGATTGAGGCTCAACACCACCAACTGCACAGAAAGTAGCCACAGCACCATCCAATACACGCAAAGAACGCTCTACCTCAACAGTAAAGTCAACGTGTCCCGGAGTATCAATCAAATTGATTTTATATTTTTCACCTAAATACTCCCATGAAGTAGTGGTAGCAGCAGAAGTAATGGTAATACCACGCTCTTGCTCTTGTTCCATCCAGTCCATAGTAGCGGCTCCATCATGTACTTCACCGATTTTGTGTGTCAAACCAGTATAGAACAAGATACGCTCGGAAGTAGTAGTCTTTCCGGCGTCGATATGCGCCATGATACCGATGTTTCTATTATAACTTAAATCTCCTTTAGCCATTTGAACAATGATTTTTATATTGTAATTTTTATATACTCAATTAGAATCTAAAATGTGCAAATGCGCGGTTGGCTTCAGCCATACGGTGCATATCTTCTTTGCGTTTGAAAGAACCACCTTGGTTATTGAACGCATCAACGATTTCGGCAGCCATTTTATCAGCCATCGAGCGACCGCCCCTTTTACGAGCGTACAATATAAGATTTTTCATTGAGATTGATTCCTTGCGATCAGCACGGATTTCGGTAGGGACTTGGAAGGTTGCACCACCCACGCGGCGAGATTTTACTTCCACAAGCGGAGTAATATTTTCGAGGGCTTTTTTCCAAATTTCAAGTGGGGATTTCTCTTCGTTCGGTAATTTGGCTTTAACCGTTTCAAGAGCGATATAGAAAATGTCAAAGGCAGTAGACTTTTTGCCATCGAACATCAAGTGGTTTACAAATTTTGTAACCATTGATTCATTGAAAACCGGATCAGGTAGTATGATCCTTTTTTTTGGTTTCGATTTTCTCATTTTAACTTAAAATTTCCGTTGTTGTTTGTTTAGTTGTTTTAGTTTTCTTCAACGACTCCTCTGAGCCATTTACTCAACCATCATCTGCTGTTCTAAATGTAAAGGAGTAGTGAAACTCAACCTTACTTTTTATCGTAGAACAGGCAATTAAAACAGATTGGGTGCAGTTTTTCAATATTGAAATAGCACATCACCCTGAGACTGCTGTTTTAATTATTTCTTTTTACCTTTAACCGGAGCACCTTTAGCAGCTGGTTGACCTGGTTTTGGACGTTTAGTACCATATTTAGAACGACGTTGAGTACGACCAGCTACACCGGAAGTATCAAGAGTTCCACGAACGACGTGATAACGTACCCCTGGAAGGTCTTTTACACGACCACCACGTACCATTACGATAGAGTGTTCTTGCAAGTTGTGTCCTTCGCCTGGAATGTAAGCATTCACTTCTTTTTGGTTAGTTAAACGTACACGAGCTACTTTACGCATAGCCGAGTTCGGTTTTTTAGGAGTTGTAGTGTACACACGAACACAAACACCGCGACGCTGTGGACATGAATCCAACGCAGGCGACTTGCTTTTGTCAATGAGTTCTGCTCTTCCTTTTCTAACTAATTGCTGAATTGTAGGCATTTTACTTTGTTTTTTATAACTTAAATACTTTATTTATATCCTTTTGGACTTTATCCAAATCGGGTTGCAAAGATAGGAATAATATTTTAATTGACAAGCACTTGCTAATAATTATTTTTGTAATGAAATTAACAACAAAAAACGGCCAAAGAATCGATAGACTTTTGGCCATTCACATTGTATTCTATCAACAAGAATAATTTAAAAAATCAACGTTCAAACTCCAATATATAAATTTTAGATGTGCTTCTTATTCACCAAATAAATACCGCACAAAACAACCACTGCCCCGATCCCCTCGTACCAATTTAGATATTCGCCTAGAACAGGAACAGAAAAAAGTGCCGTAAATACAGATTGGCTTAATAAAGTAACAGATGCGGTGGTTGGTTTAATAAACTTTAAAGCGTAATTGATCGACAACCAACCCACGAGTTGGGGAATTAAGCCTACGCCAGCCAATGCCCACCAAGCATGTGATTCAAATCCCCATATAGGCATCTGAAACACCAGACATAGTATAAATAAAATAAATGCACTTGTTCCCATTGACACCACACTAAAGGTGAGGGTATCAATAAATGCACGTCCTTTTTGAGTGACCAACATATATGCGCCGTAAAATATACTAGCCAAAACAGAGAGGAGATTTCCTGAGTTTAGACGGGTGGACAGAATTTCATTAAGTCCTATAATGATGGCAACACCAAAAATAGAAATGGCGGTACCCATCCAAAAGTAGAGCGTTGGCTTTTGTTTCCAAAAGAATAATGCTGCAATACCGACCCAAACCGGCGCAAGATTGGCTAGAAGTGTAGAGATACTTGCTTTGGAAATTACTATAGCAGTATTCCAGAGTGAAATATCAATTGCAAAAAGAAATCCACAGACAATAGCTAGCTTCAGTCCTTTCCAATTGACCTGAGATGGGCGATTAAAATACCAAATGGGCAATACACCCACAAAGCCAATGGCCATTCGATAGAAGGCGGTTGACAATCCCGGCACGCCAGATAACTTTACAAATATAGCCGACCATGATATACATAGCACGCCGAGTCCCAATACAAAAAAGTTTAATAATCGGTGGTTACGTAGTTGATCGAACATGGATTTGCTGAATGTCAAAATTTAAATGGGGAGCGTTTAAAATAATTCTGAGAAATCTACCACTTCACTACTCTCATCCAATATTGGCACTTCAACCATCTTCGCAGCAGGAAAATAATCTTTTAGCTTATTACGAAAAACATTCAATGTATCCGCTGTAATCACATCGTTAGTAGATGCGAAATGATTGAATACCAATCCGACGACCTTAAGGCCTTTACTTGCACAAACTTCAAGCGTAAGTAGCGTGTGATTAATGCTCCCAATCTTTCCACTGGTCACTAGAATAATCGGATAGTCGCAATGCTTAAGATAGTCCACCAGATTAAGCTCCGAATTAAGCGGAACCATTAATCCACCAACTCCTTCTACCAAGACGCATTCAAAGCGATTTCTTAGTTCATTCGTAGCAGCATCTAGCAAATCAGGATTTATGCTCTGCCCCTCACGATTCGCCGCCAGATGGGGCGAGGATGGAAACTCAAAGACATAAGGACAAGTCAAAGCTTCATAATCTTCGGACAAAAGATCAATTTTCATCAAAGACCGATGCGAAAGTATATCTTCTGACATACCAGCACAGCCAGTTTGTGCCAATTTCTGGGTAATCACTTTTACCCCTTTGCTCAATAAATAACGCCCCATGGCGCCAGTAATGATTGTTTTGCCAGCGTCGGTATCAATGCCGGTGATAAAATAGATAGAATCCATCTTTTATAATGTTTAGTGATTAGCGTTTAGTGATTAGTAGTAATTAGTAATTTCGTTTATTCTTTAGATTTTCCATGTCGCTAAACACTAATCGTAAAGCAATAAACATTAATCACTATATTATTTTTTTCTGCAGACAAAATAATAAATCTGCCAGCTGAGTGTGACTTTTCCTTCACAGCCAAATTGGTCTTGGTAGGTGTTTTCGAAGGCAATCAGATTTGACTTTGTCCATCTGAAATCTGAATGAGTGGCAGTAACGCCGGTTTCTTTGAGGTGTTGTAATACGGCACGTGGTGATTCAAAATAGCGAACTAGATTTTCGTCCCACATTTCCAGTATTTCAAAATCGGAAAGCATTTTACTTAGTTCATCGGCATCTGGATAATGAAGCCCCTCTCCCATCAAAGTTTTAATTTCATTGAGATTTACTGGTCCAAAGGTATTAAAGAAAAACATGCCTTCAGGTAAAAGTGCATCATTTACTTTAGAAAAAAACGAAGGAAGATCTAAAAACCATTGAATGCTAGAAGCAGAAAAAACGGCTTGCAAATGATTGGGGAAATTAATCTCTTCAGCATCCCCAGGAATAAAACAAAATTCGGTATGCTTATGATCCAATCCAATGAGCTGTTCCATGCGACTTGACATATCGACCAAATCGTTCAAATACATTTGTTGTATTGACAGATCAGACAACAACTCACGGGTCAAAAACCCTGTTCCACATCCAATTTCCAATAAACGATCACAATATACAGACAAATAAGGCCTGGCCTCTCTTACCAGTACTTGTGCAATGTGCAACTGAACGTCGGCCTGCTGCTCATAGGTATCTAGGCTTTTTGCGAAACGGGATTTGATGAGGGCTTTGTTCATGTATTATTGTAAAGGAGTTGAAATGTGGTGGACTGCGATTTATTGAGATTCTTTAAATCACTAATCCTTGATGCTATTTTGATTCAAAAAGAAGTCTGTGCAATTTAGAAATGGGAAATGTGGGATTGGCAGTTTTATAATTTGGAGGGTAGAGACGCAGTGCACAGCGTCTCTACGAGAAAACCAATATCGCATTTGATTTTGGGGAGGGAAAATGGCATCTTCTATTCCAATAATTGCCTTATCCCATTTAATAAGTCCAGTTTCTAATGTATCAAAATCCACAGATAACACACTTGCCAATTCAGCCTTTTGATTTTCCAATGTACGTTGTGGAATAGAACTAACAAAGGCATTATATGCAGTTGCACTTCCAAACATGCGACGTAAAAACTTCTGCATGGACTGTGCTGTAAGGTTGTCATAAGTTCCCTGAAAAATAGCACGGGGAATTCCAGTTTCATCGTGCACCGTCGTGGGCGTTCCGTTGATGGCAATGGCTTGGGAAATAGGTAAATTCAATTTCCCAAGCACTTGCTCTGCAGCCCATACACCTGTTGACCATGCGACCAGAACAATTTCAGAGTAGTTTCTCCATTGTTCAATCGCTAAAGTTTCTAGATTGGTATAGTCAAAGCAGGTACAGAGATCAAAACCCTCGTGCTTCAAATGTGCAGTAGGATTTTCGTCCATAGCCCAACCACTAAAGAAAAGTAGCAATTTAGAATTCCCGTTTACTTTCCAAACTGTTTGCATAATGCTATAAGTTGATGAATTTGATCTTCAGAGATGGCTGCATTAAGAGAAATACGGAGACGTTCTGTTCCTTTTGGAACTGTAGGATGCCGAATGGGTAAAACAAAAAAACCATTTTCGCAGAGGTAATCAGAAAGCGCTATTGTTTTGTGAAGATCGCGCAAAATGATAGGTACAATATGACTTTCGCCTGCTGTTTCAAAGCCCAATTCATTTAGACCTTCTCTTAGCAATTGAGATATATTGGCCAAATGAGCACGTTCAGCTTTCATATCCACCAAATGATTCAAGACAAAATGCGTCCATTTGACAGACCAGGGTGGCAGTCCAGTGGTATATATAAAAGGGCGCATGGTATTGACCAAATAATCTTTGATGGTTTGGCTACATAGCAAATAGGCCCCTTGCGACGCCATTGATTTTCCGAAAGTACCTACCAATATGTCTATTTTGCCCAATAATCCAAACTCCTCAATACAACCCAAGCCCGTTTCACCTTTTACACCAAAGGAGTGCGCCTCGTCCACATACAAAAAGGCATTGTGTTTTTCCTTTATTTCTACGAGCTTCTTCAAATCGGATGCATCCCCATCCATACTGTAAATAGATTCAGCTACTACGAATACGTTTTCGTAATTGCCCCTTTCTTTTTCCAAAATTCTTTCCAAACGGTCCAAATCATTGTGTGGAAAACGGATGAGTTTAGCGCTAGACAATTTAAAACCATCAATTAAACTAGCATGCACTAATTTATCTGCAACAATCAAATCATTCGCAGTGGCCAAAGCAGGAATAATACCGAGGTTGGCATTAAAACCAGTACAAACGACCAGACAGGCTTCATAATGAAATAGTTTTGCAAGTGTAGATTCTAATTCGCCGTAGGCTTCATGATTCCCAGTTTGTAGACGGGAAGAGCAAGCGCTACCGGGGAAGGTTCCCGCTGCGTCTAACACATTGGTTTCTAAGAAAGGTTTCCAAAGTGCTGCAGTTGTTCCTACTCCCATATAATCATTGGAAGAGAGGTTTAGCATTTTTCGACCATTATGTATTACATATTCTCTATCGTGCAGAACGGTTTTCATTTCGCGCAGGTTTCCGCTTTGGGAAAGCTCGATGAGTTTGGATTTGTATCTTGATTCTTTTTCCATAGTGGATGTACTTTTTTGGCGAGACGCAATGTATTGGGCACAGAGGCAATGTATTGGTGGAGACGCAATGCATTGGTGGAGACGCAATGCATTGCGTCTGTACAAATATTAATTCGGATAAATGACGGCCAACAAACCTTTTGTCAATTTACGCAACTCATCCGCTTCAATGATATAGGGTGGCATGATGTAAACTAATTTACCAAATGGTCGTACCCAGATGCCACGTTGTACAAACGCTGCTTGTAGTACGGCCATGTTTACAGCTTCTTTCATTTCAATCACTCCGATGGCTCCAAGTACGCGTACCGCTTTAACATTATCAAAAGATGCAGCAGGAGCCAATTCAGCTTTCATTTGAAGTTCCATCGCTTTGATTTTATCCTGCCAATTGCTCATCATCAGAATATCAAAGGAAGCCACTGCTGCAGCACATGCCAGAGGATTTCCCATAAAGGTAGGTCCGTGCATAAATACTCCGGGATTACCTTTGGAAATGGTCATGGCCACGTGTTCACTGGCTAAGGTTGCCGCAAAACTGACATAGCCGCTGGTAATGGCCTTGCCAATGGTCATAATATCGGGTTGCACAGCAGCATATTCGCAGGCAAACATTTTTCCGGTGCGCCCAAAGCCTGTAGCAATCTCATCAAGGATCAACAATATGTCCAAAGTCTTACAGAGTTTGGATAATTCAACTAAGTATTGGTGATGATAAAATCGCATTCCACCAGCACCTTGTACAATTGGTTCAACGATGACAGCAGCAATTTCATTTTTATTCTCTTCCAATAAATCTTTCATTGAAATAAAATCATCTGCGTTCCACTCCTCTCCAAAAGCACATTGGGGTGCGGGTGCAAAAAACTGCCAGGCCAAGGAACCTGCAAAGATGTTGTGCATCCCAGTCACAGGGTCGCAAACCGACATGGCTTGCCAAGTATCTCCATGATAACCCGAACGAATGGTAGCAAATTTATTTTTGGCAGCATTTCCTTTAGAGAATTGATATTGCACCGCCATTTTCATGGCTACTTCTACCGACACAGAACCTGAATCGCTATAGAAAACATGTTTCAAATTTTGGGGTACAATGGTCAGCAAACGTTCTGTTAATGAAATAACGGGTTGATGCGTCAATCCACCAAACATGACGTGCGACATTTTTTCAACTTGCGCCGTGATGGCCGCATTCATCTCGGGGTGACTGTAGCCATGAATACAACACCACCATGAGGACATGCCATCAATCAATTGACGACCATCTTCCAGTTCTATGTACACTCCTTTGGCCGACTTCACTGGATAGACCGGTAAAGGATTGATCATCGAAGTATAGGGATGCCAAATGTGTTGCTTATCAATGGCGAGGGATTGTTCTAGGGTTCTTTCCTTTAACACGTAATTAGTGTTTAATGATTAACGTTTAGTGATTAGTTTTAAGCCATTAATGTTTAGATCTTCCATGTCGTCAAACACTAATCACTAAACGTTAATCACTAATCACTATTTTTAGCATTCAAATCCAGCTTTTCTAAAATTCACAACATCTTCAGCCATATTGGTTCCGATGGTGGTGAGTAAATCGCCAATGAGTGCAGCATTCATACCTGCCTTTAAGGCACGTTCCTGCATGTGCTGGATTTTGATACGTCCTGCACCAAAACGAATGGTGGATTTGGGATTGGTGAATCGAAACATGGCAAATGTAGTCAGCACTTCCTCATCAGAAACCTGAACATTGTCTTGCAAATCTGTACCAGGAATGGCAGTCAACAGATTGAGTGGAATAGATTCGACCTCTAATTCTTGTAAGGCAATTGCCATTTCTACCCTCTGAGCCATGGTTTCACCCAAACCGATGATTCCACCAGAGCACAAGGTCATCCCTTGGGCACGGGCCAATTTAAGGGTATTAATTTTCTCCTCAGTAGTGTGGGTGGTACAAACTTCGGGAAAGAAAGAAGGGGCAGTTTCCAAATTGCAGTGGTACATTTGCACCCCTACTGCTGTAAGTTTTTGGAGCTTTTCGGTATCGAGTAAACCCATGGATGCACAAAGGTGTATATCGTTTTCCTTGGCAATGTCTTTATAGACCGCACAGAGTTTGTCGAGATTTTGGTGGGAAATGTCGTGACCGCTGGTCACTAGGGAGAATTTGTGAGCGCCAGCCGCTTTGTTGATACGGGCTTGTTCAACGGCCGCTTGATGGTCAACCAGTTCGTAAACTTTAACCTTGGTTTTAAAGTATGATGATTGGGAACACCATTTACAATCCTCTGTACATTTGCCTGATCTGGCGTTCATAATTGTACAAAGGTCCATTTTATTACCGCAAAAATGTAGTCTAATGCGGTTGGCCGCGGCATAAAGTGCTTCTTTCTCGGCAAACTGAGCCAGCCATAAGGCTTCCTCCGCATTAATGCGTTCGCCGACCAGCACTTTCTCTTCTAATTGAGAAATAGTATAGGTCATTTTCTTTAATTGTTTAGTTTTAGGGAGCAGTCCCTCTGTAATAGCAACAGCACAAGTTGCAATCACCACCTCATGATGTCGAGACACAAATACAGCATAGCCCTTTCGCGACCAGCGACGAAAGTACAGCGGTTTTGTTCTACTAAAAGTGAGTTGTTTGTGCATATTGTTAGTTTATTCGGGGGCAAAGGTAGTGATTTGGAGAGAAAGAGGGGAAGGAAGAGTTGTTAAAAAAGCTTGAGTCCATTCTAGATGAATCTGAATCAATAGCATTTAAACCAAACCTCCCATTAAACAAAAAGGACAAGGTCGTAATTAATGTATTATTATCTATAAGTCCATGCAACAATAAAGTTGTACGCGTGCCTATTCATCTTCATGACCTTTGGGATTGAAGAAATAAGACATTCTTAAAAACGAAAGTGACAAAAGATAAGGAAAGTATGTTAACACAAATAAAACATTTAAACCAAACAACCGTTATATAATTGTTGAACTTTTAACTATATTTGCAGCATGTTTGCGACACTCAAAAATAAAACCACAAAAACTATTATCATTATTCTGTCATTATTTTTGACGGACGCTAACCCTATTTCTTTCAATCAGCAAGGATTAGAATCTAATCATACATCAGAGTATACAATTATTGAAAAATGTTTCGATTGTGTTTACGCAACAATATTAAATCTTAATAAAAGGGCCAATACAGATGAGAATAGTTGCGAGGACGAGGATTCTATTGAAATAGATGACCACATCGTCATTGCACTTACAATGATTCCTCCTCACCAATTTAACATTCATCATCTTACACCCTTGGCTTGGCCCATTGTCAAGGATATTTACATTGAAGTAATTTCTCCTCCACCACTCCTTTCTGTATAAATCCTCTCTCAATTTATCATGCAACTATACATTGAAAATAAGTTTTGCCCTTTTGGGCACGCCTATTAAATGAATTAATTGCCCTGATTAAATTCAAACCTCATTGAGTACATGACCCTACGAATTGTCATCAATTCGAAATGCTTCATGACCTCATTACTGCCACAGTAGATCTAAAGCACTGTGTATAAAACAATAAAACTAAATTTAAAAAAGACAAATTATGTTCTCAAAAATCAAAAGTGATATTCCGGCCAGTATAGTGGTATTTCTAGTAGCCTTACCTTTGTGCTTAGGGATTGCATTGGCCAGTGGGGCTCCACTTCTATCTGGCATTATTGCTGGTGTAATTGGAGGTGTAGTAGTTGGTTTTCTTAGCCAATCTCATGTAAGTGTCAGTGGTCCCGCAGCCGGTCTAGCCGCAGTAGTTCTATCAGCCATTACCCAATTGGGCAGTTTTGACATATTCCTACTGGCCGTAGTTATTGCTGGGGCACTTCAAATAATAGCAGGACTCATCAAAGGAGGATTTGTGGCCAACTACATACCCTCCAACATCATCAAAGGACTTCTAGCTGCCATTGGTTTAATTTTAATATTAAAACAAATACCACATGCTGTCGGTTTCGATAGCGACCCATTGGGTGATTTATCTTATAACCAGCAAGATGGGGAGAATACTTTTACCGAATTGTTCAAATTATTTAATTATGTATCCTTCGGTTCTGTCATCATCTCCTTGTTTTCAATATTTACATTAATTTACTGGGATAAATTACCTTTTAAAAAGAGTAAGTTTTTCCCTGCTTCTTTGTTTGTAGTAGTAATGGGAGTATTGTTGAACCTAGTTGCTGAAAAGTTTTTACCACAATTTGCAATACTAGACAAGCACTTGGTAAATATACCAGCTTTTCAAGGATTCTCATCCCTGATCACACTGCCTGCCTTTAGTAGTATTGGTAATTATAATGTATGGGTCGTAGCGTTTATGATAGCCGTGATCGCCTCATTGGAATCCTTATTAAATCTGGAAGCCGTTGAGAACTTAGATCCCCACAAACGTCAAGCATCCCCCAACAAAGAGTTGATTGCTCAGGGAATAGGGAATGTTTTTTCTGGACTGCTGGGTGGGATCCCAATTACATCGGTAATTGTACGGGGTTCGGTGAATATTAATGCAGGTGCTGAAACAAAACTTTCAGCCATCCTACATGGTGTATTTTTATTGATCAGCATCGTATTGCTAAGCTCTGTATTAAACTTAATTCCATTGGCTTCATTGGCTTCAATTCTACTGTTGACAGGTTACAAATTGGCAAAAGTAGCATTATTTAAAGACATGTATCGTAAGGGATTAAATCAATTCATCCCCTTTATAGTTACCATTGTAGCCATATTGTTTACGGATTTACTAATTGGAGTGGTTATTGGATCTCTGTTTAGTACATTCTTCTTGTTTAGAAGCAATTTCAACAATCCATTTAAATTGAGAAAGGAATCATTGCATCTGGATGAAACATTAAGAATGGAACTTCCCAATCAGGTGTCATTTCTAAACAAAGCAAGTATAAAAGACACGCTTTGGAGTGTACCCAACAATTCAAAAGTGATCATTGATGCCCGCAACTCTTATTATATTGATAATGACATATTAGAGATTATTGATGATTATAAAAATGTAGTATCCGTCGAAAGGGGAATAAAGTTGAATGTACTGGGAATGAAAAACCACTATAATTTAGATGATCACATTCAATTTGTTAATGTTTTGAACAAAGAGACACTCAAATCTTTAAAACCTCAGTCTGTCCTTGATATTTTAAAGGCTGGGAACAAAAGGTTTGTAAGTGGTGATGTAACGGAGAAGTATCTTTTACATCAGGTGAATGCTACCTCTTTTGGTCAAAACCCATTTGCCATTGTATTGAGTTGTATAGACTCAAGAACTACTACCGAGCACATCTTTGACTTAGGACTTGGAGATATCTTCAGTGTACGCATTGCGGGTAATGTCTTAAATCAAGACATTCTAGGCAGTATGGAATTTGCTATTCATGAAGTAGGTGTCAAATTAGTTGTGGTACTAGGGCATACCAACTGTGGTGCCATGATAGGTGCCTGTAATAATGTTCAGCTGGGTAATTTAACCTCATTATTGGAAAAAGTAAAACCGGCTATAGACAATGAGAAAACTGTAACCGAAAACAGAACAGGATCCAACTATACTTTTGTCAACAAAGTAGCGAAAGAGAATGTACTTCATACCATACAAAAGATCCGCCAAGAAAGTCCAATTATTGTAGAGATGGAAACTGAAGGAAAAGTGAAAATCGTAGGTGGGCTATATGATTTAGAAACTGGGATAGTGAAGTTTTACGAATAAAATAATTGCCCTTTTCTAAAGTTTAAACTTTGGAAAAGGGCATGACAAAATAAATAGAATAATAAAACGCTAAAAAACAAAGGTATGAATAAACTAATTTTATTATTGGCAGTCCTGCTCTGTGGAACTAGTTATGGACAGAAATTGGTATTAACACCAAATGGTCTGCGTGATTCATAGAATCGTGAAAAGAGTTATATCGTTTTAAATATTGAAGGAAAAAGCACAAAACAACTGTATGATAATACTGTAAAGTATATCAATAAAAATTATACCCATCCAAAAGAGGCAATTAAGGGTCAAGCT
>CANFFA010000014.1 GCA_947445425.1 Paludibacteraceae bacterium | reverse complement strand
TAAATTATCTTTCACGGAATAACTTAAATAGGGTGATATTGATTTGAGAATCAGTCCATGCAGTAACCAGCTAGCAGACTTTGCCAAACTGTTTTGGGTCTTGATGTCAAACTCCGGCTCAGTCACTTCTACCATCATTTTCTCAGGATTATAAACTAAATTTCCAGTGAAATAAACCTTACCATTCAATGCACCTTTTAAGTCTGCCATGAAAATTGCTTTGCCTTCACTTCCGAAAATTGACAAATCGGTGATGGTAATTGTTCTTTTCCCTTCAGTAAAAGTTTTGTTAACCAATTCCTTTTTTGCCATTTCTGAAATTTTATCAAAAGTAACATCTGCAGCAATGTTCAGGTTAAACTCCTCAGCTGGTCGGTTAATTTGTTTCAATGGCGGTAAAATAACTTTGGCATTTGCAGTAGGTTGTACGCCCATAAAAGACTCAATCTGAGCCGATAGCGCCACCGATAGTTTTAATTTGTTTCCATTAGTTGTCAAAGGAGACAAGAACACATCTTTGGGTGCTATGCGCAACCAAACATTGTTTTCAACATTCACTTGTCTAGGGGTTTGCAATTCACCCCAAGCTTGCGATACATATTTCTTCAAGTCAACAGCCGTTCCCAAGGCTAGGTCTATCTGTTCGGAAATAAGTTGGTCGCATTTCGAAAGTGCTAAGCTTGCAATTGGGGTTACTGGAACACTTACACCCACCACATTTAACTTTGGAACTTCTATCCATTCGTAACCAGAACCTGCCGTTTTAGATTCCATTTTCCAACTTTTATCAAGCCCAATTGTCGTTTTATAGGTAAGTGCTATACTACCAGTGGCTTCATAAAAATCACCAACAGAGATGCCGAATTTCTCAACTTTCCAGGCGAATTTGCACCAAACTTTTAGTGGTACGCGGTATTCTATCACATTGTTTTTAACCGTGAAAGTGAAATTCTGAGCTTTTGAAACTTTTACAGATAGATCTTTTCCCGAAAGATTTGTACCTTCGAAAATAACGCCATTCATTTTTTTATTAATGGCAGTTTCTAATTTTTTAATGTCAATTTCTACTTGCAAGGGTAGTTCTGAAACAGCCGGAGCAAGTGTGGAAGGTAAATACGATTCCTTTGGTTTGTCAATTTGTAAAGTTTTACAAGATGATAATAAGACTGCTATGACAGCAAAAAGTAAGATCAAATTTTGTTTTTTCATTTGTTATTTATGGTTTTATTTATAAAATTATTCTGCAAGATTTTGTTCCAAGTTTTACTACCAAAAATCCATTTGAAGGAGAATTGATAACATTTACACCCTCTAGTGTTTGTTTGCTCAACAAGCATTCGCCTAGGGCATTATAGATAGTGATGAGTTCTCCTTTGTTGGCTCTAAAAACAAGGTTGCCATTTACTTTGCTTAACTGAAGCAAACTGTCATTCTTTTTTAATCCAGTGGCAATTGTAGCGCTACCATTGATAGTTCTATTAATAGTCGTGAATCCGCCCGTAGAAAAGCTTAAAATAGCTACATGACTTCCTAAGGTGGTAGGATGATAGTTTATGGTCGTGAATGTATTGGCGACTGTTCCTGCAGATTGTGAAATTGTATTCGCAGAAAGTGAAAATTGATCGGCATTGGTTCCAGAAAGTGATAACCCAACATCAGCAGTGAGGTGAAGCCCTGATACAGTAATGGTTTCACTATCTGACTCACCAATCGCTGCATTTAAATTTGAGGTGCTCACGTCACTAATGGCAATCGTTGGGGCCGGATTGGGTGAGCTTGTGCCTGTTATTTCTACAGATAGAATTCCTGCGCCTGAAAAGGCATCTGCATTCGGCGCTGTTAATCTAATTTTGGCAACCGCATCAGCAAAGGGCAAGCTTACCGTTTGAATCGCAGCTGTTTCGGTAGTGTATAAATTTGAGCCAAGCTGTAGCCAACTGTCTCCATTCCAATACTCTACTTTGATATTGTCTGAATTTGCAGTAATGACACCAACCGATTTTAATTCAAGAGCAATTTGTATAGTGGTATAACCCGTAAGGTCTAAAGTGCTAGTGGTCAAAAGAGATCCGGAAAGCATTTTCCAGTAATCGTTTGATTCATTATTGGTTGCACAGTTAGTGATGACCCAATTGCTTGTCCCAGATGCTGTGTTTTGAGTGGGCAAATATAACTTTGGTATAATCGAAGTCGCTAGTCCTTTCGTTACAAAGACTAGTAGTATAAGGAGGATGTATAGCTTGTTTATTTTCATAAGTTTAGGATGAGTTAGTCAGATCGATTTATGCCTTAATCTCCAATTTCATCATATGATTCTCTATAATTTTGTCATTGTCCATTAGAAAACGAATCACTTGCAATGTTTTTTTCTCATTGACAGCTATTCTTTTTACCAAGGCATTCACAGACATTTTTTCAGAACCTAAAATGTCTAGAATCTGTAATCTTACTGTTTCAAAATCATCACTAGATAAAGCTGTTTTTTTGTGTTTCAGACAAATGTCACACTTCCCGCAAGCAGTCGTATTTTTCTCACCGAAATAAGTTAATAAGACTTGGTTGCGGCAGAAATTCTCTTCCTGTGCATAGTCTAAAACACTTTTTATCCTCGCGATATATCTTTCTCTTCTGTTGTCATAAGCTTCTTTTCCCAATGCAACTCTTTCAGTATCTACTCTTTCGTGTGTGTAGGTTAAATAAGGCGTTTTTTTACGGGGAATGTATTGGACGATGTGTTCTTTGGCTAAACTGACCAGCTGTTGATAAACCTCATCCCGAGTCCATTGTAAGCGCTGAGCGATGGTTTCTTCGTTAATTGAGGCTAAATCTGTAAATAGACCCGTATATGAACGGAGTATAATGTGCACCAATTTGTCCTGCTCGGGGGTCTGTTTAATTTTGTATAAATCATCCTTGTGAACTGTAAACATGAGTCGGGAAGAACTATCTTGCTCATCCGTTAACTCTAAATACCCTGCTTGCTGCAATATTTTAATGCAATTATAAGAGATAAGAATGGGCAATTTAAATTTTGTGCAGAAATCGGAAATGTCAAAGGCAAAAACCTTGTCGAGACCTGAACCTACTCCCATTTCAAAATAATTGCCCAAGGATTCGTACACTTTTAGTACCATCTCTTTTCCTGGGAAAGAGTCGGATACTCGTTTTCGCATTTTTACTGCATCACCATTGTTATAAAGCAGTACTGCATAGGCTTTTTGTTCATCCCTTCCTGCTCTTCCTGCTTCTTGAAAATAGGCCTCTACCGAATCTGGTAAGTCCAAATGCACCACTGTCCGTACTTCGGCCTTGTCAATTCCCATCCCAAATGCATTGGTAGAAACAATGACGCGGGTTTCACCACTTTTCCAACGAGCTTGCTTGGCGTCTTTGGTTTCGTTTTTTAAACCTGCATGGAAATTTTCAGCTACAATATCGTTGGTATTAAGAAAATCTGCTATCTCTTTGGTCCTCTTTCTATTGCGAACATATACAACTGAAGTACCTGGAACATTGTTCAATACTTTTAGCAGATTCTCCTCTTTGTTCTCAACGGTCCGAACCACATAGGCCAAATTAGATCGGTGAAAGCTTTTTTGAAATAAATTAGGTACTTTGAATTGTAACTGCTTTTGAATATCGGCTACTACTTCTGGCGTAGCGGTGGCGGTAAGTGCTAGAACGGGTACCTCTGGCAATAGCTCCCGAATATCCGCAATGCGAAGGTAGGAGGGACGGAAGTCATATCCCCATTGGGAAATGCAGTGCGACTCGTCCACGGCAATCATGCAAACTCTTGTCTGCTTGATTTTCTCCATGAAGATAGGTGTTGCCAAACGTTCGGGAGAGACGTATAGGAATTTGTAAGCCTCAAAAACACAATTGTCTAGCGTAAGTAAAATCTCATTTTGGGACATCCCAGAAAAGATGGCAGCAGCTGCAATGCCCCGTTTTTTAAGGTTGTCCACCTGGTCTTTCATCAAGGCAATGAGCGGAGTAACAACAATGCATACTCCTTCCATACTCATGGTGGGAACCTGAAACGTCAAGGATTTTCCACCACCAGTTGGCATAAGTCCCAAGGTGTCCTTACCCGCAGCAATGCTTTGGATAATGTCACTTTGCAGGGCCCGAAATGCATCGTAGCCCCAGTATTGCTTGAGTATGTCGAGGTGTTTCTGCATTTGTTTTTACCACTAAGTCACTGAGGGAACTAAGTATCACTTAGGATTTGTCAATAAATAAAGTTTACAATTCGAAGTCATAAGCCCGAAGGGCTTGAAGGTGAATAGCCATAAGTGAAACTTATGGTAGAATATGTAGAGCATAGCCAACCCCGAAGGGGTTGAATGTGATAAATTGTTGACGTTCAACCCCTCCGGGGTTGTGTAATCTTCCTTCCATTTACCACGAGTTTTACTCGTGGCTATTCACCTTCAAGCCCTTCGGGCTTTTTCTTTACCTTATTCAGGAACAAAATAACATTGAAATGTGAACTTTATTTATTGACAATTCCTTAGTGTAATTTGTTTTGTAAGTGAAATTCTATTGAAGTCTAATTGAAATAGGTAGTGTATAATAAACGTCCACTTTCACCCCGTTTTCTTCTCCAGGAATGAAGGACGGGATTAATTTTATCAAACGAATGGCTTCATTATTAAATTTTTTGTGGGTAGTCTTCATTACTTCAATATTTGTTATTTCTCCCATTTTTGTAACTATAAATCTTAGCGTTACAGTTCCAATGATTCCGCAACCATTGGCAGCAGGTCTAATTTTCTGGTTTTTATCCAAAAAAGCAAACATGGCCTCCTCACCACCTGAGTATTCTGGCATTTTTTCGACCACAGTGTAAATACCGTTTTTGTCTGGTTTGTTTTCTGGTGTTTGAACAGCATTTTCGGATTCAATCTTCTCCTCTGATGGGGAACTGGTTTGTGCGTTTGCAGTTAATGTCAAGATTAATAGATAGATGAGAGTTGAGTATTTCATACTTGTATATTTATTATGCAGTTTTACTTTTAGCCACAAAAATAACCATTTTAAAAACAAGTACGGAATCTTTTTTGTTTATTTATTCTATCCTGTTTCATTAACTTGTAATCAGTACTAAAAAAATGTATCTTTGTGATTACCATAAACATTAAAGTATGATTAAAATAATTACGCTCCGAAAAACTCTCTTTGTTATCTTGTTCATTTCAAGCACAATACTATCCGCCACCACCAATTACTATTTCTATATTCAATTTAGTAATAAGAATAACTCACCTTATTCCTTATCAACTCCTTCCGACTATCTGTCTCCCCGAGCCATCGCTAGACGCGAACATCGTGCACCAACTTATGACTCTACCGACTTACCGATAACGCCAAGTTATTTGTCGCAAATAGAAAATCTCGGCGTTCATCTGCACAACAGAAGCAAATGGATGAATGGTGCCACTGCTTTGTTGGCTGATTCGAGTAAAATGAGTTTAGTGCGTGCCTTATCCTTCGTGAAATTTGTGCAGTACACTGGTAAAGTGGATATTGCTGCGCCTATTTCGCCTCAACGGGTTATTAATCAATCGAATTTTGATTACGGAGTCGCCAATACCCAAATTAGTCAATTGACTGGTAAGTACATGCATAATCTTGGATACAGAGGAAAGGATATGGTGATCGGAATTTTAGATGCCGGTTTTACGAATGTAAATGTAAATCCAGCTTTTGATAGTTTGCGCTTGCAAGGTAGACTGCTGGGAACAAAAGATATTATCGACCCACTTTCAAATATCTATGCGCAAGATACCCATGGTGCCAATGTGCTGTCCACCATGGCAGGAAATCTACCGGGACAATTTTTAGGTACTGCGCCTGATGCTTCTTTCTGGTTAATTAGAACGGAATATGCGCCTACCGAATACTTGGTAGAAACAGATTTTTGGTGCTCAGGGATTGAATTTGCAGATAGTGCTGGAGTGGATATCGTGAATTCTTCTTTGGGTTATACTACTTTTGATGATCCAAGCATGAATTTTACTTACGCCGATATGAATGGAAAAGTATCTAGGGCCAGTATGGCTGCTAGTCTGGCAGCTTCGAAAGGCATTGTTGTGGTAAATAGTGCCGGTAATGATGGGGCAAAAGCATGGCATTATATTAGCTCTCCAGCTGATGCAGAGGGGATTGTGACCGTTGGTTCAGTGCAATCGGATGGATTATCCAGCTCCTTTTCATCCTATGGGCCTAGTGCTGATGGCAGGATAAAGCCTGAGATCTCTTCCTTGGGTACCGCTGCAGCTGTTGTAAATTCACAAGGATTGCCTATTACTGGAAATGGGACCTCTTATGCATCACCCATAATGGCAGGAATGATAGCCTGTCTTTTGCAAGAAAGGGTGGCTGATGTATCTTTTTTTAATATAAGCACTGTACTTCAAGCTGTTTTTCAAACTGGAAATTTATATGCCAGCCCTACTGCTCAAAAAGGCTATGGAATTCCTAATTTTGAACAAGTATTGAATAATTTTATTACAATTGAAAGTGGACAAGTGCAACAGTACAAAGATTTTCAGTTCTTTAATAATAGCTTGGATAAAAATATTCTCGTTAGAATTAAGGATGCTTCTATAATTAAAAATGCCACGATTCGTATTTATTCACTCACTGGAATGGTAGTTGCTAAACAGTTGGTTTCTCAAAACGAAATAGTTTTTAATACCAATGATTTATCGCCAGGAATTTATGCTGTCTGTTTATCTACGGACGATAAAACCTTTACTCAAAAAGTAATTATTAAGTGATGGATTTCTTCAGTCCCACAAACTTTACAATTTCAAAGCTAGTTTTAAAGCTTTATAACCCGCCACACTGGTTTTTATTTGGTCGCCATTTTTTAAAGTGAGCTGTTGATTAAGCTTTTCATGAAGTTCAATCCGTGATATCATTTCAATATTGACTAGGAAGGATCGATGAACTCTAACAAATTTATTTTCAGGAAGATGCTCTTCAAAATACTTCATGGTCTGTTCTTTTAAGTATTTCCCTTCAGAAGTATAGATTTGAACATAATCACCATCAGCCTTGAGATAAAGTATGTCTGGTGTTTCGATCACGTGAATCTTTGTTCCCAATTTAACTGTAATTCTTTCCAATAAAGTAAGTTCAGTCTTTTTCTGCTCTTGTGGCAAGTCCTCCACTTTGGAGTCTTTCTCTTTTACCTTGATCTCCATGTTTTGTAGTTGATTACGTTGGATGAGTAAAAGATAGCAGAATGTGCCAATCATCGATTTTAATGGTAGGTATTCAATTGTAAGTGCTAATGTGATTTTGTGCATTAAAAAGTTTTCTATTGAATACGATGTGCTTAGCCAAACGATTAAGCTGAAAACCCCTAACCCAATTGTATTACTTAGTTTTTGAAAAAATGTTAATGCTTCAAAATTTCCAAATACTAATACTCTCCAAATAAATATTCCTGTCAATACCAATACAGAGCCATATAAAAGTCCATCTATCAATAATACACTGACAGGAGTTTCGCTTAATCCATTCAATATGAAGGTTTGAATCAAGGTGTATAGGGCTAAATAGAGTAAGTATCTCCCGTAACTTATTATTTTTTCTATTCCAGGCATTCCATTTTATTCAAAATTAATTTTTTATATTCTAGTAATTAATCGGACAGATATTCTATCGTATTCTAGATGGAAATGGAACGCCGATTTACACGGTCTCGACGGATTGAAAACGGATTAAAAAAAATGCAAGCATTTTTGATTAGAGCTCATTATCAATTGACGTAGTCCGCTCGGTTTACCGCTTGGCGCAGCCAAGAATTATAGATCCGTTTTTTAATCCGTATTTTCTGTGTAAATCAGCTTTCCATTTTATATTCGACTAATAATATAATACGACATTATATTTGTCCCATTACTCAATTGCGAATCTCTCCACCTCCAAAAACACAGGCGCCAGTGATAATTAATTTTTTAGTAGGGTCAATAAGTTCTTTAGGCATTCTGTTGTCTTGAAAGCCTCCAAAGACTGCATCTATATGTGTTTCAACAAGCCAATCACTGGGCAAAAAAATTGTAATTCCCCCAAAAACAGCATTCACATCTAGTCGAGTTTCACCTTCTGCTAAATTTGTTCTTCGCAAGTCGAGTGTTAATCCTCCAAATACAGCATTAATTTCACCACCTTTGAATTCTGGATCTAAAACGATGTGTTCGCCATCCCCAAAAATACTATTCTTAGAAAAGCCATCAATATTGTTTTTCCAATTTGAACTCGAATAATGCTCTCTTTTCTCATATTTATGTGCTAATTGTTTCCATTTCTCTTCATGGCATTTATTACTTTGATCGCGGAAAAATATTTTTTGTATAACAATCAGTATACCAGCAATAATAAATAATAATGGCCAATAAATATCCACGAAATTTCCATTCAGACCAGGTATTAGTGTCGGATAGGCAGCAATAAGCATGGGTACTAAAAAGAATTTCCCAACTAAGATGAATAAAATTCCTGAGATCCAATGTTTTTTTAATAAGTTAATTAAACCTACAAAAACCAATAACATAGGCCAAGAAAATACAATCTCTTTTAATTTTATAGGTATAATACCTACATTAAACGCTAATAAAATACTACCAATTAATAGTAAAATCAATCCAAACCCTAATCCTTTATTCAGTCCTGAATAATTTGATGTTCTCATTTCTGTTTTCATAAAATAATTTTTAATGTTTAGTTTTGCAAAAGTACAGTGCGTGTTGGTGCTTTTACAAGCTAAAATCGATAAACAGTTCATTCTGATACGATGAACGATATAAAATTAATGATAAATATATAGTTGAATGCATTTATTCGACAATATTTAGAACGCAAATTCCGCAAATTAACGCAAATGAATATAGCTAATTATTAGATCAATATATTGACATGCTTAAATTTAGTGTGATTTGAAAAATAATTATTTAATTGATTAATTTGAGTGTTTTTATAAGATTTGCGTTTATTTGCGAATTTGCGTTCAAAAATAATGCGTTCAGCAATGCCGCATTAATTCATTAAGCCAATTCTTGTGATAGGAAATGTTCCAACTCCTCTATTTTCCCATTTACGGTAAGTATTCCGTTTTTAGCCCAAGAAATATGTCCTGTCTCTTCTGAGATTACGATTGCAATTGCATCAGAATGATCAGTGATACCGACGGCGGCACGATGTCTTAAGCCCATTCTTTTGGGAATAGATTGATCGTTGGAAATGGGGAGGATACAAGCGGCAGCTTTTATAGTGCTGTGAGAAACTATCAATGCGCCATCGTGTAGCGGATTGTTCTTGAAAAATATACTTTCAATTAAACGAGAATTAATACTGGCATTAATTTGTTCTCCTGATTGAATATAATAATCTAAATCATTGGATTTGGTAAATACGATAATACCGCCTGTTTTCGTTTTTGCTAAATTGCGACAAGCAAGTGCAATTTGAACCAAATCAAAATCCGTTTTCTCTTGTTCATCTCTGTTATTACTTAAGAATCTTTTGAGTGAATTTCGAATACTTCCACGTTGTGAGGAGCCAATTTTTGAGAAGGATCTCCGTATTTCTTCTTGAAACAAAACGATTAAACCAAAGGTTCCTACATTGACAACCCTATCGAAAATGCCGCCCAATAGCTCCATTTTAAAGATGTAAGATACCAAAAACCAGCAGATTAAAAATGCTAATATCCCTATGAATATGTTAATGGCACCCGAACGCTTCAGTAATTTAAAAGTTTGGTAGAGTAAAATCGCTACCAATACTATGTCTATAATGTCTTTTAATCCGATTTGAAATCCCATTGTTTTGTAAATAATTAATAAACAGTATTTTAATTAAAGTTTCGTTTTGGTAATATTCAAAGTTTTGTGTATTTTAGTTCTTTTCAATCTTATAAATAGTAGGTAAGATATAATGTCGTATTATTTGTTCGCTCCGAAAATTATTTTTTGAACGCAAAGATGCAAAGGTGTTATGACGCAAAGAAATTTATATGCTGTATCTCTGAACTTTGCGACTTCAAAACTTAGCGTACTTGGCGTTCAAAAATATCAAAATGACTTAACGGAGCAGACAAGATAATACGACATTAGATTGTTCTAATTACTTACATTCTAATTTACTGATCTTCATTACATGCTTGGTAAATTCTAATGGCTTGAACAGCTTCTTTTACATCATGGACTCTCAATATAGAAGCACCTCCCATTAATGCTAGGATATGGGCAGCAGTTGTACCGTTCATTGATTCTTCTGCTGTAGTATTAAGTGTCTTGTAAATCATTGATTTACGGGATAATCCAGCCAAAATAGGAGTATTTAACTCTTTGAAATAGGATAAGTGTTTTAAAATTTCAAAATTTTGCTCTGTTGTTTTTGCGAAACCAAAGCCAGGGTCAATGATTATATCATGTACGCCTAAAAGACGAAGTTGCGCTACTCTTTTTGCTAAAAAGGAGAGTACTTCTGAAACAACATATATATATTGAGTCTGAGTTTGCATGTTTTTTGGAGTACCTCGGGTGTGCATGAGTACGTATGCAAGTTGTAAATCTGCAATTGTTTCAAACATCAAATCATCTAAAGTTCCTCCACTGATATCATTAATAAGTCCAATCTTAAAATTACTGGCAACTTGACGAACGACACTTGATCTGAAAGTATCCACGGAAATGATTAGTTCCGGGAATTTCTTAAGTATGATGTTTAGAGCTTCTGATACCCGTCTAATTTCTTCATCTTGTGAAACGGTTTCAGCTGAAGGGCGGGTTGAATATCCACCTATATCAACAATAGCTCCTCCTTCTTTAATGATTTTTTCAACACAATGAAGTATTGCTTTGTCCGTTGTGAATCGATTCCCTTTGAAAAATGAATCTGGTGTAGCATTCACAATCCCCATTACGATTGGAGTTGTTAAATCCAATAATCTATTGTTTAGCTTAATTTGCATCGTTTTTATCTTCAAATAATTCAATATACTGTACTAGAAATCAACAAATGCAAATGTAATAAATTATAGTCATTGCAAGTTCTCAAAGAACTAAAAATGAATTTTATCAAGTTAAATATACGTTTATTTACATAAATTAGTTATTTGGCTTGATTTTTTTTGTTTTTAAACATTGAAATGTGTTTTTCACGGTCTTGTTTTCAGAAAAAAAAGACTATTTTTGTGCCGTGTTTATATAAATGTTCATTCTTTAATTTATTATACGTTTTATGGAACTGAAAACTATAGCAAGATTAGCTTCATTATCTTTGGTTATTTTGTTTGCGAGTTGCGCTAGGCAATCCGCTAATGAAGGTTACTCTTCCCTTACTGGTTGGAAATACAACGATAAGGATGGGGCTGGTTTTGAAGTTAAAGGTCAATTTGTTTCAGAAGTTCCATCTGGAATGGTTAGTATTGAAGGTGGATCTTTTACAATTGGTGAAAAGGGGGAGTTTGTAACTGCTCCTCGTAATAGTAAACCTCGTCGTATTACCGTGAGTTCATTTTATATGGATCAATACGAAGTTAGAAATTTAGATTGGCGTGAATATACCAATTGGATGAAAGTTGTTTTTAATAAAACAGCTCCTAAATTGGTGAAAAAAGTTCAGCCTGATCCAAACGTTTGGCGTGAAGAGATGGCATTCAATGATCCATATTTGAAAAATTATTTCATTCACCCAGCTTATGATCAATATCCTGTGGTAGGTGTAAGTTGGGAGCAAGTTATGGATTATTGTGCATGGCGTACCGATCGTGTGAATGAATTAGCATTGGTTAGAGAACAAATTATTTTGCCTCCTGATTTCTTTGAATTGGAAAAACAAACCAATCATGATTCTATAGCCAATTTCTTTGTATTTAATACTGCAAAATATCTTACTCAAAATAATTACCAACCACCAGTTGGTAAACGTCCTATGACAGATGTTTACGGTGAAGATCGTAAATCAGATATGTCTGATGGAATTTTATTCCCGGATTATCGTTTGCCTACAGAGGCTGAATGGGAGTTTGCTGCCTATGCAATCAGCTCGGTAACCATCGATGGTATGGTTGCTGAAGGTAAAATTTATCCTTGGGCTGGTGCTCAAGTTCGTAATCCAACCAAGGCACAATTGGGACAAATGTTGGCCAACTTTGTTCGAGGTCGAGGTGATATGATGGGTACATCAGGTGCTTTGAATGATAGAGCAACCGTTACAGCCCCAGTGAACTCTTACTCTCCGAATGATTTTGGATTGTATAATATGGCTGGTAATGTGAACGAATGGGTGTTAGATGTTTACCGTCCGACATCTTATGATAATACTTCGGAGTACAACTCCTTCCGTGGTAACCAGTATTTAACTCCTATAGTTGTGGGTCTTGATTCATTGGGACAAAATATCTATAAAATTGACTCTATTGGTCGTGTAGCGACTCAAGTTGATAAAGAAAATGATGTTCGTAATTTTAAGGATGGTGATCCTACTTCTATGGTGATTACTGATTTTGCTCAATTTGGTGATACAATTGGTGTAAGTAACCTTATTGATAAATCAAAACTTAAGCTGGATCCAACAGATGTTTTACGTCCTAGAATTACAGATAAGACAAGAGTTTATAAAGGAGGGTCTTGGAAAGATCGTATTTATTGGTTGAATCCTTCTACTCGTCGTTTCTTGGATCAGAACAAATGTAGTAACGATATTGGTTTCCGTTGTGCCATGAGTATGATTGGTAATATGCCACCACCACCACCAGTAAAATAAGATACTTTAAAAAACAAAAAAGCACCATGTTCACTTGAACAGGTGCTTTTTTGTTTTTGTTTATAAGGCATTTTTCAAAACTAAATTTGTACTTTTGTATTCTAAATTCTTAGATAGAAATCATTATTAATATATAAAGCTATAAAAATGAGCAGAACGGTAATTGTTGAAGCGTTAAAACGATCGGATTTTGGATCAGATGTAAATATAAAAGGTTGGGTGCGTACCCGTCGTGGAAATAAAAATGTGAGTTTTATCGCTATCAATGATGGATCAACTGTTCATAATATACAGGTTGTTGTTGATATTGAAAAGTTTGGAGATGAATTTCTAAAACCCATTACTACTGGGGCTTGCTTAAGTGTAAAAGGGAAATTAGTTGAGTCTTTGGGACAAGGTCAAAGTGTTGAAATTCATGCTGAAGCAATAGAAATTTATGGATCTGCTGACCCAGAAACCTATCCCTTGCAGAAGAAAGGTCATACCCTTGAATTTTTACGTGAGATTGCTCATTTACGTCCCCGCACCAATACTTTTGGTGCTATTTTCCGTATTCGTCATCACATGGCAATGGCCATCCATACTTTTTTCCACGAGAAAGGGTTCTTTTATTTTCACACGCCAATCATTACAGGTTCTGATTGTGAAGGTGCAGGTCAAATGTTTCAGGTCACTACGCTTAATCTTTACGATTTAAAAAAGGATGATGCTGGTGCAATTGATTATAACAATGATTTTTTTGGTAAACAATCTAGCCTTACCGTTTCAGGTCAGTTAGAAGGTGAATTGGCTGCTATGGCATTGGGTTCTATTTATACATTTGGACCTACCTTCCGTGCTGAGAATTCTAACACTCCTCGTCATTTGTCTGAATTTTGGATGATTGAACCTGAAGTTGCTTTTAATGAAATTGAAGAAAATATGCAATTGGCGCAGGATTTTATTCAGTACTGTATTCGTTGGGCATTAGATAAATGTAAAGATGATTTGGAATTCCTTTGTTCGATGTATGACAAAGAGTTGATCGAAAGGTTGAATTCCGTGGTGGGTGATGATTTTATTAGATTGTCATATACTGAAGGTGTTGAAATTTTAGAAACAGCCATTGCCAAAGGGCAAAAATTTGAGTTCCCTGTAGGTTGGGGTACTGATTTGCAGTCTGAACATGAACGCTATTTGGTAGAGCAACATTTCAAGAAACCCGTTATTCTTACTGATTATCCGAAAGAGATTAAGTCTTTCTATATGAAGCAAAATGATGATGGTAAAACGGTGCGTGCCATGGATGTTTTGTTTCCAAAGATTGGTGAAATTATCGGTGGATCTCAACGTGAAGAAGATTTTACCAAACTACAGAATCGTGCTGAGGAGATGGGTGTTCCTACTAAAGATATATGGTGGTATTTAGATACCAGACGATTTGGAACTGCTCCTCATTCAGGTTTTGGATTGGGTTTTGAACGTCTGTTGCTATTTGTTACAGGGATGTCTAATATCCGTGATGTTATTCCGTTCCCACGAACCCCTAATAATTCGGAATTTTAATTCTATTTTTAGACCTTTTTACTTTTCAAATTTTAAGTGATTTGCGTATGGTAAGAACTTCGAAGAAGTTTATACCATACGCTTTTTGCTTTGGAATGTGTTTCTCATCATTCAAATTTCAACCTTTTTTGTAGGCCTCTGAAAGGATTAGTATTTTTCTTTTCAATTATTGAAAAAGTGGTCAACCATTTCTCTATTTTTTGTGTTATTACTTTTAAACCAACAAGATTTGATTATTTCTTGAAAGTCTAATTCATTAAATTGGTTTGTTAACAAGGTATAATCAATTTGTTTTTTAATGCATTATATATGAATTTTTGCGTATTAAAGTTAATTCAATTGTTTGCCTTAATTCAATTGAATACCTTTGCAAATATGTTATGTTTCCAACTATTTATTACTTCAAATTACAAAATTTACCATGGATAATTCAAATGCAATCGAATCTGAAAATGTAGTGGTTCGATTTTCTGGTGATTCTGGCGACGGAATGCAGTTAACAGGTACCTTGTTCTCTAATCTATCTGCCATTTTAGGAAATGAGATTTCCACTTTCCCTGATTTTCCTTCTGAAATTCGTGCTCCTCAAGGTACTGTAGGAGGTGTTTCTGGTTTCCAAGTGCACTTGGGATCTCATACTATTTATACGCCAGGTGATGATGCTGATGTTTTGGTCGCTATGAATCCAGCTGCATTAAAAGTTAATTCAAAAGGGGTAAAGAAAAATGGTGTAATTATATTTGATACGGATGCATTTGACAAATCAGGTTTTGATAAAGCTGGTTTTAGTACTGATAATCCATTCAAGGAATTAGGTATATCTGACACTATTCAATTAATTCCTGTTGCTCTTTCAACTTTAACTCAAAACAGTTTAATTGATTCTGGTTTTGATAATAAAACTATTCTAAGAAGTAAGAATATGTTTTCTCTTGGATTGATTTGTTGGTTGTTTAATCGTCCAATTGATCAAGCTGTACATTTTCTTGAAAATAAATTTAAAAAGAAGCAAACTATACTTGATGCTAATGTTAAGGTTTTAACAGATGGTTTTAACTATGGTCATAACATACACTTAAC
>CANFFA010000013.1 GCA_947445425.1 Paludibacteraceae bacterium | reverse complement strand
TTATTGAGTCGGAAAATTATCTTGCCAATTTGTTTATTACTGTTTCTGGAAGAGAAGAAGTAATAAAAGATTTATCTCAACTTAACAAATTAGGTATTGCCACAGAGGTTCTGAGGCAAATTGAGCCAATGTTGAGTAAATCAGGCGTTGCAATAAGAGGTACTAAACACTTTACTGCTAAGAGTTTGAGGGATAAAATAAAAGATAAGGTATTGAAAGTTTCATTGGACGGTTCTGATGATAAGGAATTTGGCAAATCGATGAAAGAATCAACCAACCTATTTCTTAAAACTGATTTAACAGATCAACATTGGTATGCTTTTGATGATTGCTATGGCACATCTGAAGAAAAATTCTTAGTCAAATATATTGAATCACTTCAGCCAAAATTAAAAGAAAAATATCAAGAAATATATTTAGTCAGAAATGAACGTGAAATTAAAATCTATGATTTTGAAAGTGGTGATGCATTTGAGCCAGATTTTATTCTATTTATGCAACAAATTAAAGATGATAGTAGATTTGATAATATTCAGATTTTCATTGAACCTAAAGGTGGACATTTAGTTGCAAATGATAGTTGGAAAGAGAAATTTATGCTTCGGATAAAAGACGAATCAAATATAACTTTTTCTACACAAATTGGAGACTATAAAATTTGGGGGATGCCTTTCTATACAGAACAAAATAAAATTGAATTTGATAGAGAATTGAAGAGAGAATTTTTTGCTTAAAAAGGGAAATGGACTTTGAATATTAGATAATTACTCATCGTGCTAAAAGTAATATTTTTTACTAGTGAAATATTTTGCAGGACTTAGACGATGCTACATAAAGAAATAGATACCCTTGAAAATACCGTGAATCTATTCTCCTAGTTGCCACAAACAGAAAAGAGACATTCCTTCGAATGTCTCTTTTCTGTTAAATTTGCTATGTGAGTGAAGCGAAATTTATGTGCGGGTACTTAATTGATAGTTACATCTTTTCTGAATGAATTTTACTCGGAAATTAAAATCCCCACTGGGTTAGGGTGGGGATTTTATTGATTTTGAATATCTGTTTAATTTATTATTTCTTCTAAGTCACCCTTAAAAAACTGTGTAGGTATTACTAAAGTTCCTACGACATGACCCATATTAGCTGTAATTGTTGAAATAAAAGACCTAACATAAGGGAACATTATGGCCGGTGCGTTTGAATTCACAAAAACTTTTTTCATGTTTTCATCTATTTCTTCGTCTAACTCAAATGTGCCTACGGCTTCAATTGAAAGATTGAAATGAGATTCTGCCACAAGTTCAACATCCATTATTATTTTGAAAGTTTTTTTGCTATCAACTGGGTAAAATACTTTTGGTTCGCATTTTACATCTATTTTCAGCTCTCCTTCACGAGGAGCTATAGCATTGAAATTGACATTTAAAATGTCAACTCCGTGAAAAGAAAGCTTTGTTTGTTTATTTACGTCCATTATGCAGCAAGAGAAAAATTATTATTTGGCGTACTGTTATTATGTGAATCATATTGTAGTACCTCTTCCACTTTTTGGATAAATGAAGTTGGATTGCCATGTAATGAATTTATAGTCCCATTTCCTAAAAAACTTTTGATACCTTCACTACGTTCATTAAGTAACCATGTAGTTAAACTTTCACTTGTTTCTTTTTCAAGTGCTTCGTTTAGTCTTCGTTCTATTTCTTTAAAGTCGATCATATTTTTATCTATTATTGCATTTGAAACAATCATGAAATGTAAAGTTGCTTATAATTGATGCATTGTAAACTGCAATCTGAATTCTTTTACGATAAAAGAAATTGACTACCAATAAATCGTTACCTTTTGGTAAGTCTTGAAACATTACTCCATCAACTCCATATAAAACATCATTTTTTTTGAAATAAGCATTTATTTCTTTCAATGTTGGTTTAAATCCTGTTTTCTTTACAATACTTTTTGCTGCTTTTTCAATTTGTTGTAGCCAATTCTTGTAATGATCCTCATTGTAAACTGTGTCAATTACATTTTCAGTATCAATTTCAGCTTTGTATATTTCGAATGAACCAGTTGCTCTTTTGCTGTTATGGCCCCATTGAATAGAATCAATTTCTTCTGTCCAAAAATAGTATGCGTCTCCTAGCCACGCTGTATTATTTGTACATATTTTCGGTTCTGCTAAGCGAAATTCACGCTTCTCTTGTGTATGATATGATAAACGTTTCAAATCGCAAATAGTTTTATTGAAACAAATTCTACAATGGTAATTCTTTGGTAAGCTGAATTAGTTTACCTTTATTCTGCAAAGGTAATGCATTTTTTGTGAATGCGTGTTAAAATTTGTACGTTTGTTCGTTACATTTACATAAAAATAAAGCCCAGACTTTCGCCTAGACTTTATACTATCTTGCCATTTTATTGAACTGTTCCATGAGAATATCCCTTTCGGATTTGGTAAGGTCATTACGTTTTATTTGGTTGATTAGCTTTTCGATAACTATCGGCTTTAGTTTCTGTTTTTCCTTATCGTCCGCCTTTTCATAAATGTACATCGCCTCGGTGTAATCAAAACGCTTTACCATCTTCTCAATACCGGTCAGCTGGAACTCCTTGAGTATCGTTTTGGCGGTTTCTACTGAAACTGCCCCTTTTTGGATTTCAGCTTCCAGTTCGGAAGTATTGCCTTTGGTTTTACGAAGGTTCATTTCAATACTCTTTTTCAAGTCGGTTTGATCCTTCTGTTCTTGAGTTCTTCCTCCGACAGGAAGATGTGATATCATTATCTCGTATGCTGCTTTTTCGGCTTCTGACATATTCATGGTGTAAGGAGCTGGAACGATGCCAATAAAAGGAAGCACTTTATCAATGGTTCTATCTGATGTCTCTTTTTCAACGTTTCTTATTCCAAAAGGAACTAATTGAGAGCCAAAGTATTTAAGATAATCAACTCCTTTTTGATAAGCAGGGTCATCATCATTTGCAATCTTAACCCCATAGTAGTCTTTATTCTCCATCATTTGAGCCACAATACCATTTACGGGTGAAAGTTTATTTTTTAATGTCGTAAAAGGCTCTTGTCCATACGCATATAAGTCCTTCACATAGGTTGGTAATGATATTCTTGAAGCATCCCCTTTATCATTCGTTTGGCCATTTCTTGGAAAGAAATAGTCCTTTATATCCTGTGGAGCTTCCCCACTGCTTAGGTATTGGAAAATTGCTCCGTAAAGCATCGTAATACCCATCAATGAGATTAAATAGGCCAACTTATGCGATTCGTCACTTCGTTTACCTTTCAGTGCATCAAGTAGTATATTGACCGATTCTTTTGGTGCTCCTCCAATTTCTCTGAAAGTACCCAAATTCCAACCTACTGAGCGAACACTTGCCATTGCTATGTCCTTTGTTACTTTATTCCAAAATAGATTATCATAAACCAATTGTCCCATACGGTTATCAACACTTGACCAGGCGTTTTGTAAGGCGGTACGTTTTTGCTCAAAGGTGTATTCAGGATGTGTCTTGTCAATATACTGAGCCATATCCATAAATATGCCTAGTTTTTGGCGTGGAACTATCCATTCAAGTATTGGCTTTGAAGCTAATTCAACAAGTTTCAAAGGAACTTCAAGCCCTGCCTTAACAAATCGCCTGTTCTTGATGTTGTCTCGTATTTTGTCGCTAAACTTGTTTGCATAGAACTGATCCATTTGAACACGTCCACCGGCTTGCTCCATATATTCGGCCACCAATGCCAATTCAGGAGTAGCAGGATTGCCGTACCATGCCTTCATTAACTTGTGTCCTTGCCTCACATTTGTGATTGGAGCCGTTGGAATTTCTGCAAAGCGTTTTAGTGCATCTATCGGTTGGCCTTGGTAAAGGTATTCCAATCCAATAGCGAACTTTGAAATAGTAGCATCCATTGAAGTAAAACCCAAGTGGAAGGCTGACAGTCCCAATTGGAATTGAGTAATAGCATTACCCAATCCACGGTAAATGTCGTACATCTGATTTCCCCACAGTCCTTCTGATAGATAGTTGTTGATAATGCGGGCTGCGTTCTCTTGTGCGTAATAAAAGCCTAAGATGGTTGATGTCTTGTCCTCATTCATTTTTTGAATGGTGCTTATCTTGTCGTTGATTTTTACAAATCCTTCTGGACGAGCGGAACCTGACTTGACAAAAACGACTGTTCCTGCTTCTTTGAGTTCGTTCAATGTTTCATGCGCCATTACATAACGCTCCATATCTCTAACTTTTAGCAAAGATAGTTCTACCGGATTCCAGGTTGCAGGAATAAGCCCACGCTCTACGCCTTCTCTTGTGGTGGCAATGGTACGTTTTTTCATCCAGTTCTTACTTCCTTCAAGTGGCCTTTTGCCCAAAATAGTTGCAGCCTTTTTTGGGTTTTCCCACATATGAGGAAAATAGTTTTCGATATAGTCCTCTAGTTTCCCGGTTCCCAATGCCTGAACGTTGTTCCTTCCAGTATCCAGTGCTTCCCGAAGCATATCGGCGTACTTTTGCAAATCTTCGTTGGGTTGTGCAAGCCCAAGTTCCATATTGTCGATAAAGTCAAGTGATTCAAACTTGGTCATGTTATCGAATTTCCTCTTGGCTTGTTTTAGCGTTTCTGCTGCAATCTCTTGTCTGCGAGCCAGTGAGGCCAAATTATGTGTCATTACCTCCTTGGCTAATTTACCATCCGGGCCAACTTTGTAAGGGATGAATGTAGCCACAAATGAATCCTTAAACCGTTTGTATGATTCTGCCGATTCAGTAACACCAGGAATAAGCGTTACCGGGTTATCTTTGATTTCGGATGGTTTCTCAATTTCGGGAGTTTCTGTTTTAGCACTACCATTCAAGTCTACATTTTCAATTGAATCAATATAGTCCTGTTTTGCCTGAAGATACTCCTCGAATGGCCTACCAACGTAATCAGCAAGCTTTGGAATGCTAAACGGTTCACCTTTTAGCTCTTTTTCTACTTGTTCTTTTGTAGCCTTTTTATCGGCTTTTTTGGCTTGCCTATCGTAATACTTTGCAGTTGCTTTGGCAAAAGCAAGTACATCACCATTAAAGTCGTTGTAGTTTGGTGGAAGCTGTTGAAGCCTAACTTCATTCTTCAATTGCTGTAAACGATGGTCTGAACTTTCCTCTTCAAGGTCAATGTTTATTGCCTCAACGTTTTCCTCGTGCTCTTGTGCTTCAATTTTGGCAAGGTCTTCAACCATTTGTTCATAAAGCTTGTCAACCTTTACTTTAGCCTCTTCAAGCTCCTTTACCTTTGGGAATTTCAATCCAATTTGAGGTTTAAAAGCCTCGTTTTCCTTCTCGGCTTTGTACAGTCCGACTTCTCTTTGCCTTATTCTATCGTCAAAGCTGCGAAGTGAAATGAATTCATTAACATGGTTGATTACATTTTCGACCTTTGCACCAGCGTTACCGCTCAATTCGGGATAGTCTATACTGGAGTAGTCAATGCTTTTTCTGACGATTGACTTATTGGCCTTGGCATCATACTCACGCTTTAGGTTAATCTGCAGGTCGAACTTTTTGGAATTGAGTTCGATGGTAGATTTAAGTACTGTACTGGTTTTGCTATGGTCTACACGTAACAGTTCTACTTCTTTATCAATCCTTTTGTTGATTGTCTTGGAAAGTAAATTGTTTACCTCATCTTCTGTTTTTGCTACGTCCGAAGTTCCTATTTTTACAGAAGCTACCACACCTTCAGGGAAGATTGACTTCACTTCATCCTTCTCTTTTTGAAGTTTTTTGATAGCATCACCAGTTGCACCAATGATATTGATGTTCTTTTTGATTGCGGAAGCCATGAAAATTTGGTTTTTCTCATGGTACTCGCTTTGGTTCTCTAGTTTCTTTAGTTTGTTTACCTCTAATGAATAGGCAAGTGCAGCTTGGCTACCGGACAAATTCCCCATCATTTCTGAAAAGTTATTTGAATCGCTTGACTCGTCCTCTTCAAGGGTTCGGGAGTTTACATCGCCCTTCATTATTTGGTCGATAAACTTCTTCTTTATTTCCAATCGTTGATAGCCTGTAACATCGAGTGTTTGCTCTACGCCAATACGGAGTATTTTGATTGCCTTTCCCCAATCCAGGTGAAAGTTCCCTTGTCGCATAATACGGCCGTTGCGCTGTTGGTAATCGCTTGGCCTGGTAGGAGCATCCATGTGTATGAGCATATGCAAACGCTTTTGAATGTTTACCCCAACACCTAGTTTTTCGGTGGTTCCCATAACCACCCTAATGTCACCTTCGTTTATGGCCTCAAACAATTCACCTCTTTTTTTGTCGTTGTCATAGTCGCTAATGTCTGCAATTTGCTCTACCGGAACACCGCTATCAATCAGTTTTTGTTTTATATCGCTGAATACGTTAAATAATTTATCTTTGCTTTGGTACGAATCACAAAACACCGCAATGGTTCCTTTGTAATCAGCTGTTTGTTTCAAGTCCTTGACAATTTCCCTTACTGTTTGATTGAGTTTGCTTCCTGGATCATCAGGAAGGCTTGAATCAACAAGACGAACGTCAATAGCTGCTCTTTTTGCTAGTCCAAACATCACCAACGGTATGTGTGAGTTCTCCTTTTTTTGTCTTCCTGACATATTTTCAAACTCGGTAATGGTATTCTTAATCCCTTTCATTACAGACTTTAAGGCAGGAGTTTGTTTCAAAAAGACATCAATTGGCTTTCCTGATTCAACAATAGGAGTTCCCACACCTTCTTTGAGTGTTGCAACGCTTTCAGTGAGTACAGTATGCGCTATTCTGTTCCAAATAGAAACAAGTTCGGGTACATTTGAAAAACTTGCAAATCTGTTGGTAATCTTGAATTTACCGCTTGTTGAGAATTCGGCCGATTCGGCAATGGTACCAAAGTTGTTTACGAATGAATCAAAGTTGTTTATTTGAAGTCTTTGCAGTTCGGATTTCGGAAGTAAGTACCTCATCCACGTCCACATTTCTGCCATGGTATTTGAAATAGGTGTACCAGTAGCAAATACCACATTCTTATTATTGTTGTTGTCAAGTATGTAAGAGGTCTTAAGTTTCATACTTTGAGCTCTTTGTGATGCTGCCACATCAATACCTTTAACTCCCGATAGTGAAGTGGAAAAACCTAGTTTTTTGTAGGCGTGCGCTTCATCAACGAGCAAGGCATCAATTCCCAATTGCTCAAAAGTCATAGTGTTGTCCAACTTCCTATCCATAAGCTTCTCAGCTCTTGCACTGGCATTGGCTTTTGTTTTTTCCTCTTGTTTTACTGATTTCTTTTTCGTTAGGTTTTCAATCTCCTTTTTTATACTACCGGCCATGCGTTTGGAGTTATCGCCTTCCGAGTTTGTCACCTCGTTTAGCAAATCCATTTTCTCCTGTATCATGTCGTCAATGTACTGATTTACCCTATCCATATCGTCAGGAATCTTGTCAAGATAGCTGTGGTAAAGCACAACTATATCCCAATCGTTATAGGCTATTTTGGCAAACAGTGATTGTCTTTCCTTAGCCGTTAAATCCTTTTCTGAAGGAACTAACACTTTAGCCAATGGGTAAAGCCCTTTTATTTCATTTACGAACTGGTCGAATGTGGATCGTTGAACGACAATGCATGGTTTTTTTGCAATACCGAGCCTTCTCATCTCCATGGCAGCGGAAATAAGGGTAATAGTTTTACCGGTACCCACTTCGTGAGCCAGCAATGTCGGTGTTTGTAGTGATCTTACAGCACCTTCTTTTTGGTGTTCTCTAGGTATCTTTGTGCTCGATGCACCAGGGAATGATTGAAATGAGGATACGTCTATTTTCTTGTCAGTATTGGTATTGAAGGTGTCATTGTAAACACGTTCCATTTTATCAGAAAATGAATTGTCACTTGACTTTGCCCATGAATCAAACTTCTCGTTAAGTTCTTCCTGTTTGGTGGATGCCTGAGCGGTAGCTTGAGCATCTTTTACGGACATTCTTTTTCCATCTACATACTCTGACCGATACACCGTGGTAGGTGAATTGTTCATTGCATTTAAGGCTATTGTACTTCCGGGTACACCTGCTTCGGCTAATCCATGTTCGTAATCCTTTGCGTTACCTTTGTTTGAAAGTTTGGCCGTAAATTTATCTGAGGAGGTTTTTTGAATACTGGCAGTTACATCGAATGTTTGTTTGAAAAACTCGTTGTATGCTTCTACCGGTACCCAAGTACTACCAAGTGACACTTTGATAAGGTGTATCGGAATCTCATTGGGAATAACCTTTAGCAGTTCTTCTACATTTGCATTGAATACCCCTTCATCGTTGGCCTGTTCTGCAATAGCCAGCTTTTGCCTTACATTACCCGATAGATAGTGGTTACGCTCTTCAATCATTCCGGTAGATGGATTTTCAAAACCTAATCTTTGTGACAAAATTTCGTGTTTTGTTTCCGCTTCTGATTTTCCAATCATGTTGGAAATATAGGGAATGTCAACCTGACCTAATTTGTAAATGCTGTTTTTGATGCCATCCGTTACGTTGTCGGCTTTAAGTTCTTGTTGTTTGCTAATAACACGGGTATGAAAAATATCGGTTTTAGAAATTTTAAATTCCTTTTTTCGTTCTCCAGGCTTTGACAATTGTTTTACGGTCTCAATGGCTGCAATGGCAGGGAAATCAACATCATCCTTCAAGAAATTAAGTTTGTTGTTCTCTGAAAGGTACCCAAATTTTGATACGAAGTTGTCATAAACCGTATTCAATTCTTTTCGGTATGCCTCAATATCCTTTAAGTCCTTGTTTTCGGCATCAAGCAGTTTCCCGATTGCATTTTTGATTGAGATATATTCTTGAAGCGCAACAGACTTTTCGTGTCCTGCCACCTTGTTTGTATTCCAGTCCGTTGGAGTGGCTACACCAAAATTGATTATGTGAGGGATTCCGTTGATAACAGTAAGTCCACCTTCTTTTGTTCCGTCTGAATCAACCGATTTCTTATCGACTGATTTTTTAGTATTGTAGATATTGGAGGGCAGCGAGTTGATGAAGGTAGAAATTACTTCTTCCTGGTTGATCCCTTTAACTGGTGCCACACGTTGCTCAGTAGGACGAATGGCATTGCCACCCTCGAAACCAAACTTCATTTCACCGGCTACTTTGTGTGGGTTCTCCGAAAAGTATTTGTTGACACGCATAATTGCGGTCTTCTCTTCTGTTCCAATTATTCCTCCCCAGCTTCCTTTCTTATCAACAGTATAGCCAGCTTCTCTCAAAGTGGCAACGTCCTGCATATTCACAGCATAAGGGGATTTTTCAGAAGTGTCTCTTTTTCTCATGATAATAATGTCGGAGGATGCCTCTGTTCCTGCACTACTTTTAAATGTTTCGGTATTTAAACGAACGGCATCAATAAAATCGGCATTACCCTCATTGATAACCCAATGTCTTAGTGCTGAACTTTTATCAAGTGTAGAAGTGGTGGTGACAAAAACAGCGATTCCACCCGGCTTTAGTTTCCTAACGCTCTTGGCAATGAAATAGTCGTGTATGTCGAACTTTGAGGAGAGGTCTTTGTCGAACTTGTCATGTACTTTGAATGCCCCAAAAGGAACGTTAGAAACGACAAGATCGAGACTGTTGTTTGGTATGCGTTGCTCCTCGAATCCTCCAATGTTTATTTTGGCATCAGGGTACAACGATTTTAGAATCAAACCAGAAATGTTATCAAGTTCAATTCCTCTTAGGTTAGATTTGCTGGATATGTGTTTTGGTACAAGGCCGAAGAAGTGGCCTATACCTGCGGATGGTTCAAGTATTTCACCGCCCTTAAATCCCAATTTCTCAATCATATCCCAAATGGATGCAACTTCGGAAGGAGGGGTGTAGAATGATGTTGTTGTGGATGCTCTTGCCGATTCGTAGTCTTCATCGTTAAGAGCATCCCGTAATGTCTTGTAATTCGGGTTATCTTCCTTGAAAGCTGCTGCCAAACCACCCCAACCTGTGTACTTTACAAGGGTAGTCATTTGTTCGGGAGTGGCTATTGCTCCAGTTTCATTAAGTTTCTTGGCTAATTTAATAGCTGCAAAGTTGGCCTTTATTTTGGAAACATCGCCCTTGGGTGCCACAACCTCATCACGATTAATGATGAGGTTCCTTGAGTTCTTTAGTTCGACAACTCCACCAACTTCTTGTAGATTTGATCCATTTGCGATTGAGATATTTCGATCTCCTCCGGATGTTCCGGGCAATAACTCGGATCGAGTAGCGTTAAAGCTATCTCCTGCACCTCGTCCTTGTTCCCTCCGTTTTTCATGGCTGTTGATTGCCAATCCATCGCTGACTGAACCCTCTTTTCTATCTGAATTAGCAGTTTCTTTGGTTCGTCCTGTGCCATTTCCAGTAGTGATGCCGGTAGATACTGCGCCAGCTTCCAAAGGGCTATCAATGCCCAGGGATGGTTGATTAGTTTCATGATCTGTATTATTTATTGTTTCTAAACTATCTTTGTTTGTCCAAAATTCTGTTCCATCAGGAAAATGAAGTAGATGTTTCTTTTCATTTCCAACAACGCTATTAATTATTTCAGCTTCAGTTCCATGTTCTCCACCGATTTCGGGTTTAACTGTAACTTTAGTTGGTAATTTAGCTTTGACCTCTTCTTTTATAACGGCATTACTTTTTTCAGTAGTATCAGTTTTTTGTGTTGTTTTTTTTGCTCTAGCTTTCGACTTTATTGGTTCATCATCAAATAGTGACGTTTGGAAAGCTGTTTCTTTTGGTTCCGATTTTGTCGCTATTGGTTCTGTTGGCTGTTCATTTGAGTAAGCTGTATTAAAGCCGTCAATATCGAAATCTGCTACCGCCTTTGGTTCGGTAAGTCCTTTCACATTAGTACCAGGGTAGTAACGTGTCATTTCATAGAACATTTTGATGTAAGGGCGAATATCTTCACCAATTGCATCAATCATCTGCTTGGAATAATCTTCTATTGAGCTGTTTCCTTCCTCGAAAATTATCTGCGACATCTCGATACCCATTGCATTCAGCTCTAGGTCAAAAGATGGTATTTGTTGAAGCCTTACTTCTGATTCGGGAGTTTTTCTAATCTTGGCTGCAATTTTAGCTCCAAGTTCAGCCTTACGCTCATTTCTTGTGACCAGTTCAGGAGTAAGTTTTGTTACACCTGTATTAGCTTCGGTAGGAGTGATGTTTGGTTTTTGGGATTCAATTTGCTGGTTTACGCTATTATCAATCCTTTTTACATAAGATAACGGAACATCACCATTGTAAATAATGTCTCCTCCGATTAACTTTGGATGTTCTTTTAAGTATTCGTTGAATGTGTCTTCTGTATAATCATCGGTTTCAACAGTAAAATCACGATAAGTGTTCTCTTCGGGATATAACTCACCATACAGACTTACAGGAACACTTATTTCTAATTGAATAGGATTAGAAATTGGCGAAACTCTTTGAATATCTCTATCCTCTAATACTGTGTGTGTTCCTGCTACGCTATCAGATGCAGTTAACTGTCCATCTTTTTGAATAGATTCCCATGCTTCAGGTGTTGTTCTATGATATAGCTTAACTCCATTTGGAAATTCAGTAGTTAGTTTTTCAATAAAACGACTTTGTTCCTTTCCACTGTAATCTATTTCTCTGTCGTTCCCTTTTGTTTCCTCAATTCCGCTAATCGCAACATCGTCAATGCCTTTTGGCGTGCTATCTTCATCTGTTCGGGTGTTAATTTCATTGTCGTAATTATTAATGTATTCATCGCCTATGCGAACATAACTGTTTAATTCCTCGATTTCACTTTCTGAAAGTTTATCAAGGCCATATATCTTTGCGTAAATCTCGTCAGGAATATGGTCTAGTATGGCCTTTTCGATTGGTTTTTCTTCGGGAGTAATCAGGTTTAGGTACTCCTGCATTGGCATTTCAATAGCAGGCGAAAACTTTGTTGCCCGGATAGTAACCATTCCACTATTTACCATTGCTTCAAGAATATCAATAGCCCCATTTGATGCAATGGTCTTTTTGCCTTCAAGGATATTTCGTTCGGCTTGTATAGGATTTACACCACCTAAATCAAGTCCATGGACAGAAAGCCCACCTGTATTGAATAACAGATTGGTGAAATCTTGTACCTCCTTTGGATATTCGGTGAGTAGCTTGTGTGCTTCAATAGCTTCCTTGTCGGCCTTTGCTGCAATGGTCTTGATGGTATTGCCATCTTTGACTGAAACAAGCTCTTTCCCATGAAAAGTAAGACTGTAATCCAATTCTTGTGATAATGATTGTATCTTTTTGAATTGTTCCTGCCTTTGGCCTACATAAGATGCTGGTGTACTATTGTAGATTTTTAGTTTACTTACAAGCTCGTTGTGCTTTCCTTTAATACTTGATTCAACAGTTGAAGGTTGCGCTGCTCGTTCACTGGTTCCGTTTCCTGACTGAGTAGCTCCTGGTGTCTGTTCAATTCCTGTTCCGTTACTCCGACCAATGTCAGGTGAAGGTCGTCCAGGTTGACCGATGTTGTTTTCTCTTGATCCATTTTTGAGTATGTTGATTATTTGTTTTACTTCTTCTCTAATTGCTTCGGGAATAGGTGCAAAGTTAATGTGTTCATCAACAAAACCGCCCGAATCCTTAAACAATCTTTGAACTGCATAGGAAAGTATTTCGTCAGCCTGTGCAGCCTTGCTATAACTCTTTTCAAGCTGATTTAAGTACAAATCAGCAAGTTTGGTGCCACCTTTTTGATAGATAGCTTCTAACTGTTCAGTAGTAAAGTTATCATTTACAACTGCGTGTGATTGCTCGTGTGCCCATGCTTTAATGAACAAATCAGTGGAAGCAAGGTCTTGAAGGTTAATAAGAACCTGTCCCTTGTAGAACAAACCTCCAACACGTCCGGTATTAATGGTGTCAACTACATCGTTTAGCTTGTCGCCTTGTAACCCCAGGTCTGAAAGTCCTTGTATGAATTCCTCCCTGCTTGTTTTTAACTGTGCCTTGGTGTTCGTATTGAACGCTCCTTCAAGTTGATTGGCTATTTCAGTGGCAGCCTCTAATCTTGTGGATGGGTTCATGAATTTTTCTTGAAGTTCGCTTAATTGTGGAGCTTGTGCTAAAACTTTTGGTTTGGGTTCGTAGAATTTTGTTTCAGTATTTTTTTTCTTTCTGTCCTCTTCCGCTTTTGCCTTCATCAAATCATTAACAGAATTCCAATACTCCAGCTCTTTGTTGGCTTGAGAAATGGCCTCCTTTGCTTTTTTCCTGTTTAGGGTATCGGTATCAATCTCGCCAGTGGCTCTGAACTTTCCGATTTTTGCAATCTCACCTTCAGTTCTTTTAATTTTTGCATCTACAACTGCCTTTATCTCTTCGGGAGTTTCAAATTTCTCCTGTAAAGCTCCCAATGTCGTTTCGGGAGCTACTTGTTCGTAGTTTGTGACTGTCTTTACGGTTTCGCCCTTTTTGTTCTGAATAGTGCTAGTGGGTATTTGAGAAGAAAAACTTTGTGGAGTTTCTTGTGCCGGCTGTTCTTCCACTTGTGGGGCGGGAGTGGAGCTATCAATATTTTGCACCGAACTGTCTACATTGGGTGTCAAGGTTTCAACCGGTGCTGCTTCCTGTTGTTGAGTCTGTTGATTGGCTTGCATTTGAGCAATAAGTGGAGCTGTGCTAATGGCCTGTGTTTGTTGAATAGCATCGTTCAAAGGATTGTTCTCCACAATACCTTCAATCTTATCCAGTCCAACTACTTGTGATACTCCGTTCTCGTCCTTGTAATAAATAGCTTGGTCAGATTCATTCTCGTTGATAGTACCATCTGGATTTTGTACAATCTTACCGCCTGTTACTTGTATCGGCTCGTCAGTTCCTACAAGCTTTGCAGAAACAACGGCACCCATATCAGGGTTGTGATAGGCAGTTACGTGTTCAGCTACATTCTTGTTGATTTCGTCAATGTGTTGTTGAAGTGGGTCAATTGCTGATTCCGTACTTCTTGGAGTAGGTTCTGTACTTTCAATTGCTTGTTGGTCGCTACCTTTAGGCGTAGGATCAAAGTTTTTAACTTCGTCATACTTAGCCATGATTGATTGGTGTACATCGCCAATGGGAGCGGATTCAATTTGTGCGCTTGTATCAACCAGTTTAACCTCACCACTTGCATCCACGCCAATTAGATTGCCTTGCTCGTCTTTTCCGTGTACATAAAGCTTATCGCCATTGACATCTGTGGCTACGAGTATTTTTCCATACGTAGTCTGAAAATTTTTCAAGGATTGGACAATACGCTTCTCAAATGCGCTTCGGTCGATATTCTGGTCAATTGACTTGTCATTTTTGTAGGCTTCTACTGTTTGATTGAAATGGTCGGTTGTCATGGTAAATGACTTATCAATCATCACTTGGGTAACTTTTGTAGTTGAACCATCGGGTTTCATTCCGATTAATGAGCCATCATTTTGAGGAATGAGCTCAATTGACTTACCCTTGTTGTCCAATGTGAATGTAACCTCCTTTTGATTGGCTCTTCGTTCAGCAATGTCTTTGTTCATAGCCGTTGCAGCAAATGGAGCTGTGGCCAGTCCAAATAAAACACCAGCTTTTGCGCTTTCAATTACCCTATTTTTGAATTCGTCATAAGATACACCCTTGTCCAATACAAGCTTATCAGTGGCCATTTTTGTTAAGTCCATTGCTTCCATGGTACCAACGCCATGCAATGCGCTATTCATGGCGGTACTTACAAGTCTTTTTGCAAATGAAGGAGTTTGTTTTGCTGCTGCCTCAATAATCTGTGCACCGCTCTTAATAAGCAATTCAGGGCTTGCCGTAAACATTTTACCCATCACATATTTGCCAGCCCCTTTCACCAGGTATTTGTCGAGATATTCCCCGACTGGAAGTGAGTATGCAGCAAGATAGCCGACAGCTGCAGCTTGCCTTTGAGCTTCTGTAATTGATTTTCCTGTTTCTTTTGCCCACTCATCGGCAGCTTGCAAGCCTTCACCAGCACCCATTTCACCGAACATAGCTGTGGTAGCTCCAGCCAATTGTGGGCTTTTAGTTAGAAGAGTGGCAGCCGTAAGACCTACAAGGGGAGCCATGTTGACAATTGCTTCACCGAATGTTCCTTTTAGCTTTGGGGCATCTGTATTTTTCCACTTTGCCAAATCTTCCTCGGCTTGTTGGAAGGTTTGTTGATTCTTCTCGAATTCATCGTCGTGAATAGTATGCGGATCTAATTTTTGCAACTGTTTTGCTTGGTCAACTATGGCCGTACCAATAGAAGAAAACATTGATTTGCTTCCTGAATTAAACACTTTGTACAAATGCCTTAGATTTCCATTGGAGAATGCCGGTGCATTTGCGTCTTGTTCATCTTGAACCTCCTTTTGATTCTCTTCAACACTTTGACCTTCGATAGTACCAATCTTTGTTGGCTCCAACTTTGCGTTTACCCCTTGTAGTGGATATGATTTGTTATTATCACTTTCGGCTTTTGTTTGTGCCTGTTGTTGCCAATCTTTCCCAATGGGTAGGATTGAAACATCACCAATTTTAGTTGTACCTGGGATATTGCCGTAAATTACATTGTTGGCTTCTTGGTTGCTGAGCTGTGGGGTTGCATTATCAATACTTGGATAGTT
>CANFFA010000012.1 GCA_947445425.1 Paludibacteraceae bacterium | reverse complement strand
GATCGGTTACATTTCAAATACCAAGGAGTTGCTTCCCGATAGTTGGGAAAAATGGTGGAAGGATGAGGATACTCGTCTCCTTCATTTTATTGGAAAAGATAATATCGTTTTCCACTGCATTGTTTTTCCTTCCATTTTAAAAGCAGAAGGATCTTACATATTGCCAGATAATGTACCAGCCAATGAATTCTTAAATTTAGAAGGGGATAAGATTTCCACTTCTCGTAATTGGGCGGTGTGGTTGCACGAGTATTTGATTGATTTTCCAGGGAAACAGGATGTTTTACGCTATGTTTTAACTGCGAATGCACCTGAAACCAAAGACAATGACTTTACTTGGAAAGACTTCCAAGCGCGAAATAACAATGAGTTGGTAGCCATTTTTGGTAACTTCATCAACCGTGCTATGGTTTTAACGCATAAATACTACGACGGGAAAGTTCCAGCTTTGGGTACTTTGACGGAGTATGACGAACAGACCTTGGCAGAATTTGTAAACGTTAAGGCAGATGTAGAAAAGTTGTTGAATAATTTCCGTTTCAGAGATGCACAAAAAGAAGCGATGGTATTGGCACGTATTGGTAATAAATACTTGGCAGACACAGAGCCCTGGAAGCTTGCTAAAACTGATATGGATAGGGTGGCAACCATTATGCACTTAAGCCTTCAAATTGCGGCCAATTTAGCCATTGCCTTTGAACCCTTCTTGCCTTTTACTTCAGCAAAATTACGCACAATGCTTGGTATGGTTGAGTGTAATTGGAATGACTTGGGTAAAATTGATTTGCTGATTTCTGGCTCATCGGTTGCAGCTGCTGAATTGCTTTTTGAGAAAATTGAAGATGAGGCTATGGAGGCCCAAGTTCAAAAGTTATTAGATACGAAGAAAGCCAATGAAACGGATCAATATAAACCAGCTGCGGTAAAGGGAAATGTCGCTTTTGATGATTTCATGAAGATGGATATTCGTGTGGGAACAGTATTGAACTGCGAAAGGGTACCAAAAGCAGATAAATTATTGCAATTTAGAATTGCTGATGGAATGGAAGAGCGTACGATACTTTCAGGTATTGCTCAATCTTATCCAAATCCAGAAGAACTTATAGGTACTCAAGTCTGCTTTATTGCCAATTTTGAACCACGTAAATTAAGAGGAGTCATGAGTGAAGGGATGATACTCTCGGCCGAAAATGCAGATGGGAAATTAGTTCTTATATCGCCGAAGGCCTTGGTAGTGAACGGTGCAGAGGTAAAGTGATTTGTTTTGTTTTGTTTTTTTTTTTTTTGAGCTGATTTTGATAATTGGACTTGTACGCGTTTTGATAAGTATTTGTGTAGTTTTATAAATATTTTAACTCATTTACTCAAAAATGAACCTAGAAGAACTCAGAGAATACTGCCTAAGCTTAAACGGCTCAACAGAATGTCTTCCTTTTGATGATGTAACTTTAGTCTTGAAAGTGCAAGGTAAAATGTATGCACTGATACCTTTAGAAAGTGCAGAAAGGAGTATTTCATTAAAATGTGACCCGGAAAAAGCGATAGAATTACGTGAGCAATTTAGCGCAGTAGTGCCCGCTTGGCATTTTAATAAGAAGCATTGGAATACCGTATTTATTGACGCATCCATCTCTAATGTTCTATTATGTGAGTGGATATTGCATTCTTATCAATTGGTAGTGAGTAAATTGCCTAAAAAGTTACAAGGAGAGTTGTTGTGATATTTGTTGAAATCCGTTGCAATTAGAGTTGTAACGGATTTCTTTTATATTATTTCGAATATTTTAAAGTAAAATTTTCCACACTGCGTCTTCAAAAATATGGAGACAACATATAATCTTTCAATGAGTGATCAAAAGGCGCTTTCCATCTCCAAAACGATACAGCAATTCAGTCAGAATCTGTTTGGTTTTGTGCGGGGGAAAGTAAAGTCGACCGAGGATGCAGAAGATATTCTGCAAGATGTTTGGTATCAGCTTACTAAATTGAATAATATTGCCGAACTAGAAAATGTAAGTGGTTGGCTATACGAAGTAGCGAGAAATAAAATCATTGATAAATCCCGAAAAAAAAAGAGTGCTGCATTAGAAGATTTTACTTACGAAAGTGATGATGGAGTATTTAATTTCAAAGAAGTATTGTTATTAGATGATAGTCAAAATCCTGAGTTAGGTTTTTTTAAAGAACTCTTTTGGACTGAATTTCAAAATGCTTTAGAAGAGCTACCGCCTGCCCAAAAGGAGGTATTTCTACTCAATGAAATGGAAGATATGACATTACAACAAATTGCTGATCAAAGTGGTGAAAATTTAAAAACCATCATCAGCCGTAAAGGTTATGCAGTAAAACACTTGCGTAAAAGATTGAACTATCTTTACGAAGAACTCAATCATTAAATGAATTTAAACTCAATCAATAATTTATATTATGGAAACAGAAAATCAAAACTATTGCAAAAGACATAAATGTTTTTTCATCCCTTTGCTCTTTATTGGACTTTTTGTATTAAGTGCTGTTGTTATGCTTTTGTGGAATCATCTCCTTCCAATGATTTTCGATTTACCACTCATCACTTATTGGCAGGCAATGGGTTTACTACTTTTGTCTCGTATTCTATTTGGCGGTTGGAGTTATAGAAAACACTTTGAGCATGTAGGACATCAAGATCATCAAGACTTCAAAGAAAAACTGATGGAGATGAGTGATGACGAAAAACAAAAGTTTAAGAATATCTGGAAAAATAGATGCTGTAAATAAGCTTTTATCCACAAACAAAAAGAACTTGACTCTTTTGACGTTTTTCGTCAGAAAAGTCAAGTTTTTTTTTGTTTGTATTATGGCGTAATTATTTGGCAGTGAAATGCTTGTGTGTGTTTTTGTTAAAATGCGCTTTTGTTTAAAGTAGTTTTCATTATGGTGCGTCTACCACAATATAAAGAAACAAATTAAGATTAATAATTCAATTTAAACGAAAATGACAAAATCAATTTTTAAGTCCGTACTGGTGGGAGTGCTGTTTGGGACTGTGGCTTTTTTTATGCCAAAATTACTAGTGGGAATCTTTGTTTTTGGCTTGGTAATGAAACTACTGAAGTCTTGTTGCAGTAGATATAGCTGTTGCGGAGGTAGGGATCGTAAGCTCGAAATGATGGATAAAATCCGATCCATGAGTGATGCTGAATATGCTGAATTTGTAGCATCAAAAACAAAAGGCTGTTGTAGCTCAAAATCCAACTGCTGTTGAGCTGTATTCGTCTGCATGACTGATTGCAGATGTATTTTCAATTTTTAAAAAGTATATAAGATAATCGATAAATAATCATCACGATGTCAAGAAAAGGAAATTTTTTAGTAGGACTAGTTGCTGCGGCACTAACTTTTGGAGCACTGTATGGAACCCTAGGGTCAACACGTTTTAATAAATCTTGTCAGCCCTGTCACACAATGCAGCATTGCTGTATGCCGGAAATGGAATCCTGTAAATCATCTGTAATGCCAGCCACTCAATGCACTAGAGATAGTGTGGCAGAGTAAAGATTGTATAGGAAAGTATAATTTAAAGCAAAAAAAGAGAGCTTCAACATGCAGAAGCTCTCTTTTTTGATTTTTTCAGTAGGTAGTTAAATATAATCCTCCCACTTGGTCCCCAACATGCTGCCTGTTTTTTCAAATTGCATGTGCATCCCAAAGCAAGCTGATAAATTTTGAGGTGTGTGTGTAGGTCCTGATAATTTAATGTAATCCAAAAGCATCTGTTTATACTCTGGTGCTACACATTTTTCAATAATCTCTTCCGCACGTTGTACGGGTGATTTGCCCCTTAAATCTGCAATACCATGCTCAGTGATAATGATGTTTACCGAGTGCTCCGATTGATCAACATGTGTTACCATGGGAACAATAGCACTGATTTTATTGCCTTTGGCGGTTGATGGAGTGGTGAAAATAGAGATGTAGGCATTTCTAGTAAAGTCGCCAGAACCACCAATTCCGTTCATCATTTTAGATCCAAGTACGTGGGTACTGTTGACATTACCAAAGATGTCTGCTTCCAATGCAGTATTGATGGTAATTAGACCCAAGCGACGTGCAATCTCAGGATTATTTGATATTTCTTGAGGTCGAAGCAATAATTTGTCGCGATAGAATTCTAAATTTGCATAAATTGCATCCAGAACTGGAACGGTAACCGTGAGTGAACAGCCACTGGCAAAAGTGATGTTTCCTTTGTTAATTAGATCAATAACAGAGTCTTGAATTACTTCTGTATACATTTCAAAAGGTGGGATGTCTGGATTTTCGCCCAACGAAGCCATTACGGCATTTGCTATATTTCCAACACCTGATTGAATTGGTAGACATTCTTTAGGAACCCGGCCTGCCTTGATTTCATTTGCCAAGAAAATGGCAACGTTAGCCCCAATTTGATCAGTAACAGCATCGGTAGGCGTGAAGCCACCTACTTCATCCTTGCGGTTGGTTTCAACAACACAAAGGATTTTTGATGGATCTACTTTAATTACAGCAGACCCGATTCTATCGGTTGGTTTATATACTTGTAATTCTCTACGGAAGGGAGGATCAAGGGGTTCATAAATATCATGAAATCCACGTAATTCTTTTGGGTGATTGTGGTTCCATTCTAAAATGATATGATCTGCCAATTGCGCTACTGTTGGCGAGATACCCACAGCTGAAGTAAGTACAAACTCACCATCTGCAGTGAGGTCGCAAATTTCTAGGATGGCGAATGTCGGTTTTTTCATAAAGCCGAAACGCAACTCTTGGGCAAGACTAGAAAGGTGCATGTCGAAATAGGGTGCTCGCTCGTCGTTTAAGGCCGAACGCAGATCTTTGTTGGATTGATAAGGAGTGCGAAATAAAATTGCATTCGCACGTGCTAGGACTCCATCTAATGAGTCGCCGGTTGATGCACCTGTGTAAATGCCGATTTTAAAAGGTTTACCTTCAGCATGAAAAGCCTCTGCACGTTTGGCAATGGCAGTTGGAACATCTTTTGGACAGCCAGCTGGTGTAAAACCGCTAAAGCCAATGATATCACCATCGTTTACATAGCTAGCTGCCTCTTCGGCAGTCACAAATTTAAAAGTCTGTTGCATAATATGAGGGGGATATAGTTAATTTTCCATCTGTTTTACTGCTTAATGGCTACAAAATTAGCATTTATTTTTTAAATTTAAACTTTAAATGACGCTTATTCTCATTTAATTTTCAACTTGAAATTTTAGTTTTTTTTAGTGACTAATCATCTTTTATCATAGAAGTTGGAAATTTATAATCGTTTGCTTATTTCGAAATAAATGTGGATATTTGTAGTCATTAGATTAAAGATTTCGCATATATTTATTAAAGCATGTTGTTTATGAACGAAAATGATATTCGCCTTTTAGAGCCAAAGATTCTTTGGGATAATTTTTATAGTTTAACGCAAGTACCTCGTCCATCTGGACATTGTGGTCAAGTTACTGAATTTCTATTGAATTTTGGTAAGTCTTTGGGACTAGAAAGCATTTGTGACGAGGCTGGAAATGTGCTGATTCGTAAACCTGCTACACTAGGAATGGAGAATAGAAAAGCGGTAATCCTACAAGCGCACATGGACATGGTGCCGCAAAAAAATAGCGGTATTGGACATGATTTTGTAACTGATGCTATCGATGCTTATGTAGAAAATGGGTGGGTGACCGCTAAAAATACGACCTTGGGTTCAGATAATGGTATAGGACTGGCTGCGGCTTTGGCAGTGTTGCAATCTACTAATCTTTCTCATCCAGCTCTAGAACTTTTTGCAACAGCAGATGAAGAAACAGGAATGCATGGTGCCTTTGGACTTCAACCTAATTTTCTTAAAGGTGAAATTCTGATGAATCTTGATTCGGAAGACGAAGGTGAGTTGTATGTTGGATGTGCTGGCGGTAGTGATGCCGACATTAGTTTTCGTTACACAGAAGTTGAAGTCCCTCAGGGGGATGTGGCTTTGAAACTCTCTTTGACTGGTTTAAAAGGAGGGCATTCTGGAGTAGATATTCATTTGCAACGTGCAAATGCTAACAAACTTTTATTTCGTTTCCTAAAGGAGGCAGTTTCAGATTTTGAAGCGCGCTTGGCATCTGTTGATGGAGGAAGTTTGCGAAATGCTATTCCGAGGGAAGCATTTGCTGTGATCACAGTTCCTGCTGATGGGGTGGATGATTTAATTGAATTTGTTTCAGATTTTCAAGAATTATTCATAGAAGAGTATAAATCAGTTGAAAACAATATCACTTTTCAAGTGGATATGGTTGATCTACCCAGTGGATTGATGCCAGAAGAGATTCAGGATGATTTAATAAATGGAGTGACCGCTTGTCCAAATGGTGTACTACGTTTTATCTCTGAAATGCCTACTGTAGTAGAAACTTCCAATAATTTGGCCATCATTAAGTCGGATGGTCAATCGGTGAGTTTGCGTTGTCTGATTCGTAGTTCGGTTGAATCACGAAAAGAGGAATTGGCTTCCATGGTAGAAAGTCTGTTTTTATTGGCAGGAGCAAAAGTGGAATTTGCTGGTGGTTATCCAGGTTGGGAGCCAGACTTGCAATCACCCATTTTGAAAGAAATGACCCAGGTTTATCAAGAAAAATTTGGTGTAATTCCTAAAGTTATGATTATTCATGCTGGATTGGAATGTGGAATTATTGGTACCCATTACCCCAAAATGGATATGATCTCATTTGGTCCAACCATTCGATATCCACATTCGCCAGACGAAAAGGTTGAGATTACTTCCGTTGCAAAATTTTGGGATTTTCTTGTTGCAGGACTAGAAAATACGCCTTTGAAGTAAATGAATAAAAAAAGGCTGCTCCCATAATCGGAGTAGCCTATTTTTGTTTGTATGATTAATCAATATGCATGATGATCATTGTTAATGTCTTCAATGTCCGTTTTGTTCTTTTCCATGGCCCGCCAAGCATACACGATATAAGCAAGAACGAATGGGATGAGCAATGATGCAATCGACATGGCATGTAAAGTAAACTCACTTGAAGAGGAGTTGTAAATCGTTAACGAACTTTGCAAGTTGCTAGAAGAAGGGTAAAATGAAGTGTTGTTATAACCTGTGATTAGCAGCAAACTACAAACTGTAATGACCGTTCCAATACCTGAAAACCAAATACCTGCTTTGAATTTCTCGGAAAGTAGACTTCTTCCAATCCCGTATAATACTGCTACTACTCCAATTAAAAAAGCAAGCAATACAATCGGCATTTCTATTAGATTTACGAAGTATTTGTAAGGGCTTAGAAATACGACTCCACTTGATTTATCAACTGCAAAGCCCTCTGAAAGTATTGTCCAGATTACAAAAGTCAGGAAAAATACTAGAAAGGGTAAGGCGTTGTACAACAGTTGCTTTCTTGAACGTGTTTCCAATGCCTCGTTGTTGAGTCGATTAATAAAATACAGTAAGGCTTGGGAGCGTGATAAAAAGAAAACCGCCAACCCTAGTGTTATATTTCTAATGTTCAACAAGGCCTCTAATCCATGCCATGGATTTTGCCATGTACTAATCGCTGGCGCCAATTGATTGGTAATATTTCCTTTGTTAATGGCAAAGTCAGAACCAGTGAAAAAGGTAGCAATGGCTACCCCAATTAAGAAAGTTCCCAATAGTCCATTGATAAATAGAAAGATACGATAGGTGTTAGCTCCGTATAGATTTCCAGGCTTTGACTGAAATTCGTAAGAAACAGCCTGGATAATGAAGCAGAAGAGAATCGCCATCCAAACCCAATAGGCTCCACCAAAGCTGGTAGAGTAAAATAAGGGAAATGAGGCGAAAAATGCTCCACCAAATGTAACTAAAGTTGTAAAGGTAAACTCCCACTTTCTACCCAGAACATTCACCAAAAGTCGGCGTTCATCTTCGGTTTTTGATAAAGAAAATAATAAGGTTTGGCCTCCTTGAACAAAAAGTAAAAAGGCCAAAATTCCACCCAAAAGTGAGATGATAAACCACCAGTATTGTTGTAGAAATGAATATGTAATCATAATTATATTTTTAGATTTGCTTGGTAATTTTGTAACAAATGCATAGTTAATGATTTCATTTAGAAATCATAATCTCATGTCCTAAATTCCTATTCAACTTCTGGTCCTTTTTTAATCTGTTGAAGTATGATGCGTATTTCGGCAATCAACAAAGCGGTAAATAGAAATAAAAATAGGAAAAAAGTGATTTTTACTGAACTCGTAGAGATACCAGAAATTGCAGCTTGCACTGGTAAAATATCCTGAATTGCCCAGGGTTGACGACCCACTTCTGCAACAACCCAACCCAATTCACCTGCAACATAGCCCAATGGAATACTGAGTAAACTTAACCAGAGTAACCAATTGGTATTTTCAATCTTTTGAATCTGAGTGTAATATAAAACAAGCGCAAACAAAGCTATAAAATATAAACCCAATAGTACCATGAAGTGAAAAGAATAGAATACTGTTGGAATATTGGGTATTAAATCTTCCGCTTTTTCTAAGTAACCATAACCAAACTGGGCATAATTCTCTTTTAATTGTTCTTTGTGAAATGCTGCAGCAGTCGTGTCTTTTTTTGAAATAGCTTGTTGATAGCTAGTTAAAGATTCAATGGCAGCTTTTCCACGAATTTGCTTTTCTTGAAAGGACAGTGCTTTGGTACTATCATTTAGCTGATACCCACCATCAATGATGTTTTTAACTCCCGGTACAAATCCGTTAACGTCTCTACAAGCAAGTATAGAGAGCATATTAGGAAATTCAATTTTAAATAAGTAAGGATTGTTACTGTCGTCATACGCCTTTTTATTTGAATTCAGTATTCCAAAGGCCACTAAACCCATTCCATTTCCCCCTTCATATAATCCTTCCATGGCTGCAAGTTTCATTGGTTGGTGTTTTCCAACTTGATAGGCCGAACCATCACCCGTATATGCTAATAGCAAGCTTGCAATCACACCAAAGATAGCAGCCACTTTCATGCTTCTTATTGCAAAGCTAATTTCGCGTTTTTTCAATAAAAACCATGCACTGATACCAATAACGAACAATCCGCCCATTACCCAGCCGGACAAAACAGTATGGCAGAATTTGTTAATGGCGACAGGTGATAGTAAAATGCTCCAGAAATCAACCATTTCATTTCTTACTGTAGCAGGATTAAACTCCATACCTACAGGGTATTGCATCCAAGCATTTGCCACTAAAATCCACAAGGCAGATAGTGTCGCACCAAGTACTGTTAGCCAAGTTGACATCAAATGGAATCTTTTGCTCACTTTATTCCATCCAAAAAACATGATGGAAATAAAAGTTGCCTCCATGAAAAAGGCCATAATTCCTTCGATGGCTAGCGGTGCACCGAAAATATCTCCCACAAACCAACTGTAATTTGACCAATTGGTGCCAAATTCAAATTCTAGAATAATGCCCGTTGCCACACCAATGGCGAAATTTACACCGAAAAGCGTCATCCAAAACTTGGTCGCTTTTTTCCACTCTTCGTTTCCAGTCTTGTAGTATAGACTTTCCATGATTGACATGATGACACCCAGACCCAGAGTTAGGGGCACGAAAAGCCAATGATACATTGCGGTTAAAGCAAATTGTGCTTTAGACCAGTTTACTAATGAGGCATTTAGAAATTCCATTTTTGTTGAATTAAATTATATTGAATGGTTTTGAAAATACTGATTTCAAATATATGTTTTCTGTATATGGATGATAAGTAGGTGCACGAAAATAATCGACAATTTAGAAATGTACCTAAAAATACTAAGTTTGCTGTAGAACGCAAGTTTTTATGAACGCAAAAGACACAAAAAAACGCCAATGAACACAATAGATAAAACACAGAACTAATTCGTTTGAGCAATTTTGTTAATCAGCTAATGAATTCATAATTATCCTGTAAAATACAATTAAGTGACTGCAAACTCAATTAGGTTATTTGCGGTTATTTGCGTTTTTTGTGTCATTTGCGTTCAAAAAAACAGTGTCGTTTATATCTCACTAGGTACTAAATTGATGGTTTTTACATCAGTCATGCTTCTTTATTAATTCCAAACGGACATGATTTGCCTTACTTTCTTCGTTATTATAATTCGTGTTTAATATGTTGGGGAAAAAGAATACTTTTAGGATGGCAAACATTATAAAAAGTTTTAAAAGAACAATCATCCAGAGTGTTTTTCCAACAGTCATTTGCTTGAAACCTTCACTGTAAAAATTATAAACTCTTTTTATAAAACCTAGAATCGCCATGAATAGTGGGGTTGGTATGGTTTCAATTGTATAGTTGCTTTTAATTTGGCTTCCATAAAATTATCGCAAATATAGTTAATTTTTTTGACTGTATATCGTAAATGTGTTAAAAAGTGAATGACTGTAAATGGTTTTAGGTGGCTAGCCTTTATTTGCTTATTTTTGTGAGAGATATGGTAACCAGCTAAATTCTGAAATGCTTTTTACAGAAAGCGTTTCACAAGTATTTATTGTAAATTTTAATTGATTAGACATGCGAATTAGCCTTGTTCAAGAAAGCATAACATGGGCCGATAAGGCTGCGAATATAGAAAAGTTTGGTAGGCATCTAAAATCTTTGGCAGGATTGACAGATTTAGTTGTATTGCCTGAAATGTTTACTACTGGCTTTTGTACTGATCAATTGGATCTGGCTGAAACGATAGAGGGTGAGACAGTGATGCAGTTAAAGCTTTGGGCGATACAATATCAATTGGCCATTACTGGAAGTTTTATTGCTACTGAGCAAAATAAGATTTATAACCGTAGCTTTTTTGTTTTCCCAACTGGGGAGGTCCAAACTGCTGATAAACGGCATCTTTTTAGTTTGGGTGGTGAGGATAAACTCTTTACGGCCGGTGATAAGTCTTTGTTGGTCAATTATAAAGGTTTTAAGATTCGGGTGATAGTCTGTTACGATATTCGTTTCCCAGTTTGGACCCGCAATGTGAACAATGCCTATGATTTGTTGATTTGTGTGGCCAATTTTCCACATCGACGAATTGCAGATTGGGATATACTTCTTAAGGCTCGTGCTTTGGAAAATCAGGTCTATGTTTGTGGTGTCAATAGGGTGGGGGTAGATGGGGCTGATATTCATTATTCAGGTCATTCTATAATGCTCGATGCTCAAGCGAAAGAGTTAGTTACTTTTTCTGAAAATGAAACGGATCTTCAAACTGCTGAACTTTCAATTGAAAAATTAGAACACTATCGTTCAAAATTTTCAGTATGGAAAGATGCTGATGCGTTTGATTTGAAGATTTGAAAATTGGCATATTATTTAATTGGCATATTAATTTAAGCATGAAAAAATCCCTCTTTATACTGATTTTAGCTCTTATAGCGTATCCCGCAATGGCTCAACTCTTGTGGCGAATTTCTGGAAATGGTTTGAAGCAGCCTTCTTATTTGTTTGGAACACATCATCTAATACCGATTTCTTTTTTAGATAGCGTACCTGGTTTGTACAAAGCTTTCAATGCTAGCGAAATGATTATTGGTGAGATGATTCTGAGTGATTTGGATGCTACTGCAACAATGCAAAAGGCTGCTGTTATGCCCAATCATATTAAAATGAAGGATTTGTTGGATGAGCAGGATTATCAGTTGGTAGATGCAGAGTTAAAGAGGGTTTTGAAAATGGGCTTAAGTGATTTATCCATCTTAAATCCGTCTTTGATACTTACATTGTATGAGATGGAGATATACAAACAATTGACAGGCTTTTCGGATGATATAAAATCAGATTCTTATTTTCAATTGGTAGGAAGTGAAAAGGGTAAGAAAATGCTTGGTCTTGAAACCATTCAGCAACAAATTGCTTTACTGTTTGAGAATGGAACGCTTCAAAGGCAAGCCAATTTATTGGTGGCCTCTATAAATCAAAAGGAGACTGCTTTAAATGAAATGCTGCATCTCAACAAACTTTATAGGACTGGTGCAATTGATGAGATGGTGTTGCATGCTAAAAAATCAGGAGATTTTTCTCAGCTTACTGAAGCAGAATATACCAAGATTGTGGATGATAGAAATGCGGAATGGTTGAATAAATTACCTGCCCAAATGCAAGCCTCAGGCTGTTTTATTGCTGTTGGAGCATTGCATTTAGGTGGTGATAAGGGGGTGGTGAAATTGTTACAAAAAGCAGGGTTTAAGGTGGCTGCTGTCAGTAAGTAATGATTAACGTTTAACGTTTAGTGTTTAATGATTAAAGTTTCGTGGTGGCGAAGGATTAATCATTAAACACTAAACGTTAAACGTTAATCACTAATCAGAAGATTTTACGGTATATATGACAATAAGGAGATCCATTTTTCTTATTGTAATAAGCTTGATGATAATCCTCAGCTTTCCAAAAAATGGGTGCTCTCTCCAAATGTGTGGCTACCTTGAAGCCCTTTTGTGCTAAAATGGAAAAGTACTTTTCGGCAATTGTTTTTTGTTCTTCAGAAGTGTAAAAAATGACTGATCGGTACTGATTACCGATGTCTGGACCTTGACCATTTACTTGTGTGAAATCATGTGTTTCGAAAAATAGTTTCACCATCTCCTCATAAGTTGTTTTTGTCGGGTCAAATTCTACTGCTGTCGCTTCTGCATGACCCGTTTCACCAGTACATACTTGTCTATACGTTGGATTTTCCGTTTTTCCACCCATATAACCCACTGCAGTTTTTAGTACCCCCTTGGCTTTCATGAAATGGTATTCTGTTCCCCAGAAGCAACCAGAAGCAAAATAGGCTTTTTCTACTACCGCTTCTTTACTTGGGATAAACTTTATAGAGATAGAATTAACACAATGTCTTGTGTCTTTTTTTGTATATCCTTCTCCTGTAAATACATGGCCTAAATGACCACCACATCTGTTACAAACAATTTCTGTTCTACTTCCATCGGCGTCCGGTAAATGTCTAACGGCACCTGCTATTTCATCATCAAAACTTGGCCAACCACAATGTGATTCAAACTTGTCTTTAGAATTGTAAAGTGGTGCATCGCATTGTCTACAGACATAGGTGCCTGTTGATTTGGTGTTTACATACTCTCCTGTAAAGGGACGTTCAGTGCCTTTGTTTAATATTACATACTGTTCTTCTGGTGTTAGACTATTGTATTTCATTGTTGTAATTGTATTTGTTTTTGTATGCGTTTGATTACAAGCACTCTGACTTAAAATTAAGAGAAGCACTATGAGCTTAAAACTGATTTTTGATTTCATTGTTTGTATTTTAGAAATAAACAATCCCATGTAATTGATTGTTCGAAATCTTGCACAAAAAAAGACGCCTTTGTTAACAAAGACGTCTTTAAATTATTTATAGTTGAAAGTCTAAAAACTAGCGTATTCTATCCAGGGATTTTACCAATGCTTCATCTTTACCAATGGCACCAATTGCCAAGTAATTTAAAATAATATTGATAAGTGGTAAAATACAGACTGTTCGAAGGTGCCAATCTGCATTAAGATTTTTGCTTCCAAGCCAGAGATAGAGGAATAACAAAACATAGAATCCTATCATTACTAACATATTAATGACTGATAATCGGATTTGTTTAACTCTATTTTTGTAGGAAAAAATAGTAACAATTGATAAAACTGGAATTAATATTGTTAGCATGGATAAGCTCCACACACTTGATTGGTAAATGTTTTCAGCTCCTTGTATTAAGTAAATTCCTTTCAGATTAACAAGGTAAGTCAAGCCTTCTGAAGTATTCAATAAATCGGCTAGTGGCAAGAATATCGTAAAGCCAGATAGCAATACAATGATTAATAAATAAACTGTTTGAATTCTTTGAATCATATTCAGTTGTTTTGACGATGTGACTAATTATTTCTTCCACTGTGCATCCCGCACATTGTAAATTCTCTCAATAATATCCACGACTTTTAAGCCTTCCAATACATTGGTGGTGATACTACCTCTTTCTTTCAGTTTTTCAACCACGTTTTCAATTACATAGTGGTGGTTCTGAGCAGAACCTTTGTATAATCCGTAATCATTTGGTGGATTGGAGGCAGCTAATTCTGGCATATCGTAGTCCTTAATGTGGCAATAGCTTACCTCGTTCATGTATTGACCTGCAACTTTAACTGTACCTTTTGAGCCAATAATTGTGATACTACTTTCCAAGTTGGTATCCCAAACGGCAGTAGAATAATTCAAACAACCCATCCCTCCATTTATGAAATCGAAGGTTACTACGCCACTGTCCTCAAAATCCGTTAAAGTTTTGTGACTGAAATCAGCAAAGTTTCCGCGAATGTTTTTAATATCGCCAAACAACCAATACATGATGTCAATAAAGTGTGAAAATTGGGTGAATAATGTTCCACCATCCAATTTAGCATCACCGTGCCAGTTGCCTTTTTTATAATAGCGGTCGTCACGATTCCAATAACAATCCAATTTCACCATGAATATATCACCCAAACTTTGGCTGTCTGCCAATTCTTTTAACCAAACCGATGGCGGTGAATAACGATTTTGCATTACACAAAATACATGGTGAGACATCTCCAATGATTTGAAAAGAATCAATTCTGCATCTGTTTTAGTTAATGCAATTGGTTTTTCCAATACCACATGCTTTTTTGCTTGTAGAGATTTAATGGCGTATTCGGCGTGAAAACCATTGGGTGTACAGATATTGACTACGTCAAATTCTAAGTCTGATGCCAATAGTTCATCGATATTTGTAAAATAGGGTTCTTCAATATTTGCCAACCCAATTTGTTCTTTGGGCAATACATCACATACGGCTACCAATTTAGATTCCGGATTGGTTCGAATCATCTCCGCATGTCTTTTTCCGATATGTCCTTGTCCTATTACTACAAATTTAATCATGATATTTTATTGTTTGGTTTGAATTTATATCGATACGTTGATTTGAATCGGTTTGAGCTTTCTTATGGTTTTCTCACATTAATATTTTGCAAAAATACGGTTTATCATGCGGATATACAAGTTTTTTCTTTTTAAGCTATTTGGGGTTTGAAATGATGACCCTCTCCCCACCAGAATGACTAATGAATTCTGGTGCATAGAGACATTGTAGGGTGGCCATTCCACTTGCGAAATTTCCTGCGGAATTTGCCCAGAGTTCATATTCAAAGACATAAGTTCCTTTCGGTAAATAGGAAAAGAAAAATTGTGTTGAGGCATCTTTAGATGTTTTATAGTAAGAAACGCCCTCTTTCCAAAAGCAGCCAGAAATTTGTTCTACTGGTTCGAAACAAGCAGCTCTCAAATCTTTTAGGGCTACAAACTCGAGTGCACGGTCGGTTGTAATCACCAAGCGCGTGATAATTTTATCCCCTTTTTTGATTATGGCTTGTTCAATTGGTACAAGTTGTTTTCCTTGATTGTTCCTTTTTTCTAGGTATAGTTTCTTACTAACACTCAATGAACCATTTTGTTGCGTTATTTTTTCTAAGCTTTGGTAGTACTGCCAATACATAGCTCCCCATCCAATTGAACTATTTTTTTTAGAGTTTGTAGACTGAATTTGATTTGAGATGGTCATTTTGCCCATAATTGATTGAATTTCAGCAGTTTGAATGGTCTGTTTAAAATAGCCAGTTCCAGCTTCTGAACTTTGAGATTTTATTTCTGTGCTACCCAATTTGATATTCACTTTCCCATCACTTTTT
>CANFFA010000011.1 GCA_947445425.1 Paludibacteraceae bacterium | reverse complement strand
TGATTTTCGGTAAAACTCGTCAGGTCTTTGATTTGAGTAATGAATCAAAGGAGTTGCGAGAGCGTTATGGTAAATCACGCATTGGTCAATCTTGCTTAATGGCCAGAAGGCTGGTTGAAGAGGGGGTACCATTTGTAAATGTGCGAACGACAGGTTGGGATACTCACAAGAGTCATTTTCAGAAAATGAATGATATGTTACCGGAATTAGACCAAGCTCTTTCTACATTGATAATCGATTTAGAAGAAAAAGGACTATTGAAAAATACAATTGTGCTTTGTGGCGGTGAATTTGGAAGAACACCAAAAGTACTATGGGAAGCGCCTTGGAATGGAGGACGGTCACACTTCGGACAAGCATTTTCTTACCTTGTTGCTGGTGGCGGTTTTATTCCAGGAAAAGTACTAGGATCAACGGATAAAACGGGTGAGAATATTATGGATAGAAAAGTCTATCCTAGCGATTTAATAGGCACCATTTACCAGCTAATGGGCATAAATCCTTATGGTACTTTACCACACATTACTGAGGGTGCCTTGCCCATTTTGCCCTCCTTGGGTAAAGAGAATCAGAGTAATGGACTGTTATATGAATTAACCAATTTGAAGAGGTAAGTAAGTGATTAATCTAATGTCCTATTATTGAGTCCACTCCGAAAAGTAATTTTTGAACGCAAAGATGCAAAGGTGCTAAGTCGCAAAGAAATTTATGTGCTGTAAATCCGAACTTTGCGTCTTTAAAACTTACCGTTCTTGGCGTTCACAAATATCAATAAGACTTATCGGAGTAGACTCATTCTTGAATTTTTGACAATGAAAATTATAGGACATTATTTAATTCCTATTGCCTAAATTCGTAAATTATCCAGTTATGCGCACTAAATTATTATTAATAACGCTTTCTCTGTTGGCATTTCAGCTTTCGGCACAAAAACTCTCTTTGGGATATGTCTATCCTGCTGGAGGTGAAAAGGGTACAAGCTTAGATGTCGAAATTGGAGGCATGAATCTCTCTAATGCTACTGCTGTACTTGTAAGTGGTGAGGATGTTATAGCCGAAATCATAAAGGGGGATAATAAAATTGAACCCGCAAAAAAGAAAAAAAACAAGGGGAAGTTAGACGATCAAAGCAGTCCCCAATTGGCTGATAGATTAACCCTTAGGATAACGATATCAAAAAATGCAATCCCTGGATTACGTGATTTAAGACTTCTGTCTTTAGCAGGAGTATCCAATAAATTAAATTTTGAAGTGGGTCAATATCCAAATCAATTAGAAATAGCTGCCAATATCAGTAAGAAATCCAATCAAGTAGCTTTATTACCGACTACCCTTTGTGGACAGATTTTACCAGGCGAAGTAGATTCTTTTTCATTTAAGGCCACAAAAGGAATGAATTTGGTTGCGGCAGTTAAGGCTAGAACGCTAATTCCTTATATCGCAGATGCTGTTCCTGGTTGGTTTCAAGCGATTATTCAAATTAAAAATAGTAAAGGGAAAGAAATTGCTTACAATGATGACTTTAGAAATGCTGTAGACCCCGTTATCATTGTTAAAATTCCAGAAAATGATACTTACACACTTACCATTCATGATGCGATTTATCGTGGTCGCGAAGATTTTAATTACCGAATTGATTTAGGGGAAATTCCGTATTTAACTTCTGTAACTCCATGTGTGGGTAAAGTGGGTCAAAAGACTAAATTGAATCTTAAGGGTGTTAACCTAAAATCAAATTTTATCAATTTTAAACCTACGAAACTCGATTATGGAGAGATAAACTGTTTGGGTAATAATGCTTGTATCTCAAATTCAGTTCCTTTTTATGGCTTGAAAAATAGTGTTGAGGCGAACTCCAATCCGATTACCACTAAAGAGTTAAGCCCTGATATTGAAATATACGACTCCATTACAAGTCCTTATCAGGTGAAAAGCTATACCGTTTCAGTTGAAAAAAATGAAAATATTGCAATTGAGATAAAAGCTCGTAAATTGGGCTCCTTATTGGATGTTAAAATGAGACTTCTTGATCCAAATGGTAAATTAGTTGCGGAAGTTGACGATGTAGAAGATCCTACACAAGGGTTAATGACTTTCCATGCTGACCCAATGTTACAGTACAAAGCAAAAGATGCTGGAGCCTATACTGTTGAGCTAGAGGATGTGTTGGGGAAATGTGGCATTGATTATTACTATTTATTGGAACGCAAAAAAAGCCTTCCTAGCTATGAAGTATTTGTTTCACCAGCTAATCTCACCATCCCCAAAGGTGGTACTGTGGTTGTGCACCTTGATCTTACTACCAATGAAAAGAATACGCCTGCTTTGGAAGTAGAAATTAAAGGATTGCCCAATGATTTTGTTGTAAGCAATCTTAAGTCTTCCGCAGGAAATAAATCATGGGATATTTCTATTAGTGCTCCACAAAATGCAAAAGAGCAACAGATTCCTATTGAAGTCTTCACCAAGGCAGTCTCAAGAGGAAAAGAGATGCAGTCAGAAATGCAATCCGCTGCTGCTGCAGATAATATGATGCAGGCTTTTTACTATACCCATCATATTCCGGCAGCTGGATTTGTTGCAAATATAAGCGCAGCATCACCATTTTCTTTACATTTATCAAAAGAGATAGAATCAAAATTGTCAAAACCACTATTGCTTACGGATGAAGATAGTATATTCACAGTTAAGGTTTTAATTGAACGAAAAAACGGCTTTGATGAGCCAGTGGAGCTGAATTTAAGTAAGAAGATGAAGCAAATCAGTATGGAGCCAATTGTCATTGAACCAACTGAATCTGAAAAAACAGTTTATCTTAAGATTGATGCCAATGCTTTTAAGAAGGCCAAATATATGCGATTGGGATTAAGTTTCGTGGGCACTGTTAAAGGTGTAGTAGAAAAAAAAGGACAACGAACCTACCAAAATGCTAAATATCGAGAACAAAGCCCTATATTTGTTTTGGAGAAAAAACAGTAAATTAAAACCAAGTAAGTAATGGCAGAGATATAATGTCCTATTTTAGAAAGAAATGGTACGCCGATTTACACGGTCTAGACGGATTGAAAACGGATTAAAAAAAATGCAAGCATTTTTGATTAGAGTGCATAATCAATTGACGTAGTCAATTATAGATCCGTTTTTTTTATCCGCATTTACAGTGTAAATCCGCGTTCCATTTTATAGTTGACTAATCAAATAATACTACATTATTTATTTCTCATTACTTAGATGTATTTAAATTTTCCCATATTGAAGTCTTTAGGCTATACAAAACCATACAGACTAGTATAGAATACACTATTTGCTAATAAAAACAATATATTTAAAATGAATGATTTAAAGTTGAAAATCCGCTCTATTCCAGATTTCCCGATTCAAAACATCACCTTTCGTGATATCACGACTTTGATGCAAGATGGAGAGGCCTTCAAGAAATCTTGTGATCTGTTTTATGAGCGCTATAAAGATCAAAAAATTGATAAAGTAGTCGGAATTGATGCTCGTGGTTTTGTTTTTGGAGCAGTTTTGGCTTATCGATTGGGAGTTGGTTTTGTGCCGGTTCGAAAAAAAGGGAAACTGCCTTTTCACACCATCAGTCAGAAATACGATTTAGAATATGGTTCTTCAGAAGTAGAAATCCATTCTGATGCAGTAATGAAAGGGGAGCGGATCGTAGTGGTTGATGATTTGATTGCTACTGGTGGTACCGTATCGGCAGCAGTAAAATTAGTCGAAGCCCTGGGTGGAACAGTAGTTGAATGTGCATTTTTAGTAGAACTTCCAGAACTTAAAGGACGTGAAGCAATTAAAAGTCACGAGGTCTTTTCGGCAATGAGTTTTGATGGTGAATAGGTCATTCAATTTATGGACTTTTGTTTAACGTTAAATGATTAATGGTCAATAAACACTTTACTGTGTTTATTGACCATTAATCATTTAACGTTAATCCATTCACTAGATACTCTCTCCAGAAATTAATGATGAATACTTTAAATTGTTGAATAAATTCACACTGAATTTCTTTAATCTAGTTTGTTAGCCACCCCTTTTGAGGGGATACTACTGTTTTACATAAATTGGTATAATCGTTAATTTCTTCAGTCTATTGAAGAAATTACTATTAATTTCTTTAATATACTGAAGAAATTAACGATAAATAGTTTGATTATGCAAAATATACATTATTTTTGCATAAAAATATAGATTTGTATGATTAGGCGATTATTAGAAGAAAAAATACAAAATAAGCTTTGTGCCAATAAGGTGATCCTATTGTTTGGTGCCAGAAGAGTGGGTAAAACCGTTTTAATGCGTCAGGTTTTAGATCGGTTTTCGGGGAAAGTCCTTTTGCTAAATGGTGAGGATTTCGATTCATTGACTATACTTGAGCCGCAATCTATTGCTACTTACAAAAGACTATTGGCAGGTGTGGATTTATTCGCAATAGATGAGGCCCAAAGTATCCCAAACATTGGTCAAAAGTTAAAGTTGATAGTGGATGAAGTTCCTGGTATAAAGGTCCTTGCTACAGGCTCCTCTTCATTTGACTTAAGCAACAAAGCAGGCGAGCCTTTGGTAGGAAGAAGTGTACAATTTCATTTGTATCCTTTCAGTCAAAGTGAACTTTCACACCAAGAGAATCTGCTTGAAACCAGACAGAATTTAGAAGATAGGCTTTTATACGGTTCTTATCCAGAAATAATCACGATTGCAGATTATAAGCAAAAAAAAGATTATTTACGTGATATTGTGAATGCATATCTTTTGAAGGATATCTTATCACTTGACGGACTAAAGAATTCAAGGAAGATGAGCGAATTACTTCGTCTTATTGCATTTCAAATGGGAAATCAAGTATCGTATGATGAATTAGCCAAGCAGCTCGGACTCAGTAGAAATACGATTGAGAAATACCTTGATTTACTCTCCAAGGTGTTTGTTATTTATCGATTGGGTGCATACTCCGGTAATCTTCGAAAAGAAATATCGAAAGCGGGCAAATGGTATTTCTATGACAATGGCATTCGAAATGCAATCATCGGAAATTATAATTCAATTTCACAGAGAAATGATGTGGGTGCATTGTGGGAAAATTATTTAATCAGCGAGCGGATTAAACAGAATGAGTATTTGAATCATAATTGTTTGTTCTATTTTTGGAGAACCTATGATGGTCAAGAAATCGATTTAATTCAAGAATGTGAAGGTAAGCTTCATGCTTTTGAATTTAAATGGGGTGATAAGCAACCGAGAATACCCGGGGCTTTTGCCAAGAATTACCCCAATGCATCCTTTTCAATTATTAATAAGGAAAACTATTTAGATTTTTTCGAATTCAAGGAATAGTGTTTTATAGTTTGATTTGTGTACTAGGCTATTTCCAATATTTCTTTTAGAATGAAAGGCATAGATCTTTAAAATGTATTAAATAATGCAAGCATTTTTGATAAGAGTGAATAATCAATTGACATATTCAATTTTATATCCGTTTTTACTGTGTAAATCCGTTTCATTTTATAATAGTCTAATAAAGTAATACGACATAATTTATTTTTCATTATCTCATTCTATTCCTGTAGAATTCAGATTGATTCTTTTTTCTTAAAAAAAAATGGTCAATAAACACAATCATTGTGTTTATTGACCATTAATCATTCAACGTTAATCTATTAGCTAAAAGCCCCTTCTAAATACTTTCGTGTCAATTCTTCTTTAGGGTTATTAAATATTTCATCAGCAGGACCCGCTTCAATTACTTTTCCCAAGTACATGAAAATAACATGATCAGCAATTCTTAAAGCTTGTCTAAGGGTGTGAGTAACCAAAATAATGGCATAATCCTTTTTTAGTTCAACGAATAATTCTTCGATGTGCTTACTAGAAATTGGATCCAAGGCTGAGGTAGCCTCATCTGCCAAAATAAACTCCGGCTCTACCGCCAATCCACGTGCCAGACAAAGTCTCTGTTGTTGTCCAATAGAGAGTTTCGATGCAGGTGCATGTAATCTATCCTTCACTTCTTCCCACAAACCAACTGCCTTTAATTGTTCTTCAACGATTTCTGCCAAACGTTTCTTGTTTCTGATGCCATGCAATTTACAGCCAAATGTAATATTGTCATAAATCGACATGGGAAGTGGACAAGGACGTTGTGAAAGTAAGCCCATTTTCTTACGTATATCGGTAATTTCTGTCTTTTTGTCGAATATATCTACATCATCTACCCAAATACTTCCATCATACCTAATTCCTTCAGTATCATCAATAAGACGATTGAAAGTTTTTAATAAAGTCGATTTTCCACAACCAGAAGGACCGATTATACAAGTGATTTTATTGTCTGGAATCTCCAAACTAACATTCTTAAGGATGTGGTGCTGATGAATATAAAGATTTAGATCAGTAACTTTTAAGTTTGATTTTTTATTTTTGTCGCCTTCTAATTTGCTATTGTCCAGGTCATTATTCAAAAACGAATAATCTTCTGCCCATGTTGCTCTTGTCGGGTTTTTATATTGAAACTCTTTCATTATATTTTATTTTTTGAGAAATAGGTGGTTACTAATCGTCCGAGAACACTTATAATTAAAACGATGATGGTAAGGATTAATGCTGATGCATAAGCCCTGTCCTGTACGCTAGCAGACGGACTGCTGAGTTGAAAAAATACTGATAAGGGTAAAGTGGCTGCAGGAGCACTCAAGGATGTCGGTATGCTGTCCGTAAATCCTGCAGTGAACATGACGCCTGCTGCATCTCCAATGGCACGTCCAACAGATAGCAAGGTGGCGGTAGCAATACCAGGTGCTATTTGTAGTAATACTACTTTTATCGTTTCTAATTTGGTGGCACCCAATGAATAAGAAGCATCGAGCAAATCTTTGGGCAAATGTTGTGCAACTTCATCCATAGAGCGAATGAAAATGGGGATGACCAATAAAGTAATCACCAAAATACCACCTCCTAAAGAAGTACGCATTCCCAAATAAATCATGATGCTAAAGGCAAATGCACCGTAGACAATCGATGGAATTCCAAACATAACATCAAAGGCCAATCGAGAGATATAGGCCAATTTAGACGTTTTGGATAGGTAAACATTCATGTAAAATACAACTGGAATACTGATGAGTAATCCCAAAATGGTAGATCCCAATACAATGAACAGAGATCCCATGATCGCATTTAGTACACCTCCACCTCCACCATTGTAGTAGCCACCTTCTGGGATTTTAGTTGCCATGTCCCAATTCAATGCAGGCATTCCCCTTTTTAAAATGGTATACAAAATACTCACCACAAAGAGGATAACCAACAAGCTGGCCAGAGACATTAGGATTTTTGCTATTCTTTCTTCAATGAATTTTAAACGCATGACTATATCTTTTTTCTTATTGAATCAAATTTAAAGAGAACTGTATACTTGTAAATAATTTCTAGTCATCTTATTGAAATTTTCTCTCCAATTTGTATATTACTGCTCTTGAACTGGTATTGAAAATCAATACTACGATGAATAAAAAGAATGCTGCTAACATCAATGCTGATTCATACATTGGGACAGATAACATTTCACCATAATTATTGGCAATCAATGCTGGAAGTGGGTAGCATGAATCAAAAAGGGAGTGGGGGAGTAGCGGTATATTTCCACAGACCATTAGGACTGCTATTGTTTCTCCAAATGCCCTAGAGATTGCCAACATTACTGCTGCCAAAAGTCCGGGTAATGTTTTTCTAAGAATCACTAACTTGCTAGTTTGCCAGCGGGTAGCACCCAATGAAAGTGCTGCGTCGCGAAGGTCCCTAGGTACTGCAGCAAAAATTTCAACAAATAGACTGATGAGTAATGGTAGTATCATTACTCCCAATACAATTCCTCCTGATAAAGTAGAATAACCGGTAGCATATTCTACAAAATGTGGAGCCAAAACTTCTGAAACCCAAGGCACTACCAATAAGATACCCCAAACTCCATAGACAACCGAAGGGATTCCGGCTAGGATATCAAGTGCAGGGAAAATCCATTTTTTTACATAAGGTTTGGAATGTTCTGATAAAAAGATTGAGGTCAGTAAGGCCACTGGCAAGGCCAATATTACTGCAATGCCCGTAATCCAAAGGGTGCCGCCAATAAAGGGTAAGAAGCCAAATTTACCACTGCTCGGTTGCCAATCGGCTGAGGAGATCAATTCCCAAAGGGAGTGCTCTTTGAAAATGGGCGCTGACTTTAAATATAAACCCATTCCGATTAATACCACCAGCGAAATAGATGCCAAAGTTAGACTGAACATCATTCCAGCGGCAATCTTATTTTTTAAAATTCTATTCATTTATCTAATTCTTAATGACTATAAAGAAGTGCAAAATTAATCAATAAATCTGTACTTACCAATGATGGCGATTAGTCTATTGCTTTTGCACTTGCATCTGATACAAATAGTTGCGTTAATTTGCAAAATTTGCGTTCTGAAAAATAGGGTTGATAGTATTCGATCAGGTGCTTATTTGATTTTTGCCAAACCTATTTTAAGTTTTTCTTTTGGTAAACTGATAAATCCATTGGGTACATTTTGTTTTTGACCTTCTGAAAGAACGTATTTCAAAAATTCAATCACCACTGGATTTGTTGGTCTGCCATTCGACACAAAATACAAATCACGAGCGGGTGGTGATGGGTATTTTCCTTCAGCAATGGCTTTGATCAATTGATCTGAGCTGCTGTAAAAATTTTCATCACTGTCAATTTTACCATTATTATTCACGTCAATTGGCAAAACGATAATGCCTGGATTGGTTTTCTTCGTTTTAAAGTCATAAGCATAGGAAATGTTATTATATCCCAATGCTATTGGATCTTTTTGTACAGCTGATGCAACTCCTGGGTCACCAAATACGGCAGTTCCCAATAAGTTTTCTTGCTTTTTACCACCCAAATACTTGCCTAAAGTTTCTCCTGATCCACAGGCGTCTGAGCGATTGTAGAGGTGTATAGGGATTTCAGATTTTATACCAATTAATTTACCCCACGTTTTATACTCTCCACTGATGTATAATTTTGTTGCAGCCGTTTGACTAATTCCTTTTGCCAATAACTCTTTAAGCTTAGGGTTCTTAGCATTTACCGTAAAGACTACAGCATCTTTAGCAACAGCAATTGACCAAGCGCCTTTTTTTAATTCTTCAGGATGGATCTCACGGGAAACCATTCCCAAATCAACGACTTTAGATAGGGCATCTGTAATACCTTTTCCAGCGCCACCAGCAGAAATATCAATTTTCACTTCTGGATGTAGTTTTTTAAACTCATCTGCCCATTTTACAGCCAAAGGATAGAGTGCAAATGCACCCGAAAGTGTAATTTGACCTTTTAAGGCTGGTGCAGCCGCTTGCGTATTGTTCAATACGCCAATTAGAAATAGTGCGCTAAGTAGAGTGGATTTAATTCGTGTCATATCTTTTTTATTATACCGTTTATAATTGCTTTTTTATTAAACCAATCCAATTTAAAATAACAGAAATTTCAATTCGTTTTAAATTGATTTTGATACTGCAAAGATCCGTATTATAGCTACTTTTTACAATACCACTACAGTGGTATATCTATACCCGAAATAGGGTATATCATTTTGTCAAGTGATGTGAAGGGCTAGTAAAATGGAATTATAATGTCAGTTTGATCTTAATTTTAGCCACAAAAAAAAGCCTTTCAAATCTAAAATTTGAAAGGCTTTTTTTTGTGTGATCCAGCTGGGGTTCGAACCCAGGACCCCATCCTTAAAAGGGATGTGCTCTACCAACTGAGCTACTAAATCATTTTTCTAATGCGGTGCAAAGGTAATGCTTTTCCCCGAATTTGCAAGCGATTTGAAATTATTTATTCTATTTTATTTTGCTGTTTTGTTTAAATGCTAAATAGTCAGTTTGTTATGTGTGATTCTTTTTTTGCATTTATACCGTTTTTTAATCCTGATAATTATACTTCAGGTGCAAACTAGTTGCACATGAAGTATAATTATCAATTTCAAATAGTGAATTCGCACTTTATATAATGAGATATCTCTGAATGAAATCTCTTTTTCAAACAATCAGTATTTATAATGCTTGTATTATATCATTAAAAAGATCATCTACACTTTCTAATCCAACAGAGAATCGAATTGTATTATCTGAAACATTCATGTCTTTTCTATCATCAGCTGTAAAGGTGCCAAAAATAGTACTCGCTGGATGTATTGCTAATGATTTGTTGTCGAATAAGTTAGTTGCTCTTTTGATGATTTTGAGTTTGTTTAAGAAATTAAAACAGGCTTCTCTAGAAGCAAGATCAATTGTAAACATTGCTCCAGGTTTTTGACCAAATTGTTCAAGGCTTAATTCATGGTATTTATTAGTAGCTAATCCAGTGTAGTTGACAGAGGCAATGGCCCCTACTTTTTCTAAACGTTTTGTCAATTCTAGACAAGTTCCAGATTGACATTCGTATCGAATACTAAGGGTTTCTAAGCCGAGGTTTTGCATATAAGCCACTTGTGGAGTCATGTATGCACCTAGGTTACGGTGTATCTCTTTTCGTAGTTTTACGGTAAAGGCTGCAGGACCAAAACCCTTTGCAACAGTGTGTAATTTTGGTGAGGATAACCAATCAAAATTTCCATAATCAATGATAAGTCCACCCAAACTTGTAGCTCCACCCGAAATATATTTTGTACTGGAAACAATTTCTATGTTGATGCCCCATTTTTTTGCTTTGAATGCACAAAAAGGTACGATGGTGGTGTCTGCTATCAAAGGCACACCCATTTGTTTTGTAATGGCAGAAAGTGCTTTTAAATCAGCTATTTCTAATTGTGGATTGGTGATTATTTCTAAAAATACAGCACAGGTATTTGAATCGATGTGAGATTCGACTTCGTAAGGATTCGTAAGATCACAAAATCTTGTTTCTACACCAAAAGCAGCCATAGTTGAGGCGAAAAATGAGTAGGTGTTACCAAATAAATGTCGTGAGGTTACAATATTGCTTCCCGATTGTGCTAAAGTAATGATGATGTTGGAAATGGCCGCCATTCCCGAATTCAATGCGGTAACGCTCAAGGCATCAGTGATGGATTGAACTCTGCTTTCAAAATGCTGAACGGTTGGGTTGGTGATGCGTGAATAAGTATGATCAGCCGATTTGCCTATAAAGGCAGCTTCCATACTTTCAGCAGTGTCAAATTCGTATGCTGCACTTTGATAGATAGGCATATTTAAAGCTCCATAAGCATCCGTTTTTGCGTAAGGCTTGTGAAGTATTTTCGCGTCAAATGATAATTCCTTTTCCATATTATGAGAGAGTAATGAATAGTTAATGAAATAATTAAGACCTCAGCTTTGCATCCAGTTTCGTTTCAAAGTTTTGTTGTAACTTTTTCATGATACCTTCAATTTGAACATCAGTTAAGGTTTTTGTGTCGTCTTGCAATAAGAAGCTAGCAGCATAAGATTTTTTACCAGCTTCTAAGTTTTTACCCTCATAAACATCAAACAATGTCACTTTTTTTAGAAGTTTCTTTTCAGTTTCAAAAGCTATCTTTTCAATCTCTCCAAAGTTGATGTTTTTATCCAATAATAGTGCCAAGTCACGTTTCACCTCTGGATATTTAGATACTTCTGTATAACGTACTTTGTGGTTTTCTAGTTCAGATAAAATAGCATTCCAATTTAAATCTGCAAAATAAACTACCGCATCGATATCTAATTTTTTAGTGATTTTAGAGTCAACAATCCCATAAGTTACCAACTTTTTTCCCGAAGTGCTGTAAATACTTAGCGCTTCACCCAACAGATCATCAGCATATTCACCAATAACCAATTTTCGTAGGTTGAAGCCCAATCGACGAAGTATGTTTTCAATATAAGCTTTTAATTCATGTACGCTCGATTTTTCATCACCTGCTGTCCATGACTGAGCCCGTTTGTTACCTGTTAGCCAAATGCCCAAATGGAAATCTTCTGAATAAGCAGCCAAAGTTTCATCCTCTTTTTTCTTGTCCTCATGGAAATAGTAGCAATTACCAAATTCGTAGAATTTTAGATCAGCATTTCTACGATTGATATTGCGTGCAATGTTTTCCAATCCGCCAAAAAGTAAAGTCTGGCGCATTACATTTAAGTCCGAGCTCAAAGGGTTTAGCATTCTTACAGCATTGGAGGCAGGGTATGAACTAAGCTCTGCATAATAAGCTCCTTTGGTGAGGGAATTGTTTAATACCTCATTGAATCCCTGCGCTGATAGTTGTTCTGAAATCAGGTTTTGAAGTTTATAGCTATCCGTTTTTGAGCTGTAACTTAAAGTTGATTTTAGAGTTTCGCCTATTTCAATATTGTTGTACCCATAAATACGCAAAATATCCTCTATTACATCCACATCCCTTTGCACATCAACACGGTATACTGGAACGTGAAGTAGGTATTCGTCATCAGTTTTACTGATGATACTCATTTCCAATGCTTTCAGAATTGTTTCGATACTCTCTTTGCCAATTTCCTTGCCAATAAGATTGTAGACCTTATGAACTGATAATTTAACTTCGAAAGGTTTTATTTCTGTTGGATAGATATCGGATATTTCACTTGAAATTTCACCGCCAGCCAATTCTTGTATTAATATTGCCGTACGTTTGAGTACATAAAGTGTATTCGTTGGATCGCAACCCCTTTCGAAACGGAATGAAGAGTCGGTGTTTAAGCCATGACGCCTGGCAGTTTTTCGAATGCTAACGGGGTTAAAATATGCGCATTCGAGGAAAATGTTTTGGGTACTTTCGCTAACGCCTGATTCCAATCCTCCAAATACACCTGCAAGGCACATTGGTTCATCATTTCCATCACAGATCATTAAATCTGCAGCATTCAACTTGCGTTCCACGCCGTCCAAGGTTTTGAAAAGCGTTCCTTCAGCAAGGTTTTTAATTTTTACTTTACCGCCTTTTATTTTATCTGCATCAAAGGCATGCAAAGGTTGCCCCAATTCATGTAATACATAATTGGTGGCGTCAACAATATTATTAATCGGTTTTATGCCGATGATCTGCAAAAAGTTTTTTAGCCATTCTGGTGATTCACTTACTTTTACACCGCTAATGCTAAGGCTTGAATAGCGAGGACAGGCTTCACTGTTTTCTACACTTGTTGGAATAGATAATTTTGAGTTTTGTATAGCAAAAGTGTCAATGGAAGGAGCTTGTAATTTTATGTTTGGATTTTTAAGTGCATAAAATGCAGCTAAATCACGGGCTACACCATAATGTGAGGCAGCATCAATTCGATTTGGAGTGATATCAACTTCAAATAACACATCGTTTTTGATTCCGTAATAATCTTTGGCCAATTGTCCAACTGTCACGTCGTTTGGAAGTACGATGATACCGTCATGACTCGTACCAATACCGATTTCATCCTCAGCACAAATCATACCCAATGATTCTACTCCCCTTATTTTTGATCGTTTAATACTGAAACTTTCTTCTCCTGAATAGAGTTTTGTACCTACAGTAGCCACCACGACTTTTTGGCCAGCTGCAATATTGTGTGCGCCACAAACGATTTGCAAAGCTTCAGAATTACCGACATTTACTGTTGTAACATGTAGATGATCAGAATTTTCGTGGTCAATACATGTTAATACTTCACCAATTACCAATCCTTCCAATCCACCTTTAATAGATTGTACTTCTTCTACACTACCAACCTCAAGTCCAATAGATGTTAACGCTTTGGAAACTTCATCAGGTGTGACTTCAATATTAATGTATTGTTTCAGCCAATTATACGATATATTCATAATTTCATTGTTGTTTTAAGGCTACAAAGTTACGCTATTTTTTTTTAGGTTTATTTTAAATGCGCCTAAATTGACCCTGTTTTTATTGTTGAATTTGATTTTTTTAGCACACTGAATATTTATTTCTTCCTTTATCATTATCTTTTTACTTATTTATTAGAAACTTATAAGATCTTGAGTTACACTTTTTTTGACTGTCGAAATAAATTCTTTTAGAAATTTAATCTTGGCGCTGTATTTTTCTTTATAATTGAAAAAATATTTTATCTTTGCAATTATTCTAATTTTAAAATTCATGGAAAAGCATCTTAAGCCCGAGTATATTTTTGAAACCAGTTGGGAAGTTTGTAATATGGTTGGTGGTATATATACTGTACTCTCTACCCGAGCAGCGACTTTGCAAAAATCAAATCCTGATAAGCTAATTTTTATTGGTCCTGAAGTTTGGGGTGATAAAAAAAATCCTTATTTTGAGGAAACTCCTGATCTTTATGCTGATTGGATTGCTTTTACACAAAAGGAATACAATCTGAAAATTCGTGTAGGTCGTTGGAATATTCACGGACAACCGATTTCTGTTTTAGTTGATTTTTGGCCATTGATGGACCAAAAAAACAGAATCTATGGTGAAGTTTGGGAGCAGACGGGAGTAGATTCAATACATGCTTATGGTGATTATGATGAAGCTTCTATGTTTGGATATTCAACTGGAATGATCATTGAGAGTTTTTATCGCTTTTATAAATTAACGGCTAAACAAAATGTAGTAGCGCATTTTAATGAATGGATGACTACTTTTGGCGCATTTTATATACAGAAAAATGTACCCGCCATTGCTACTCTTTTCACTACCCATGCTACTTCTATTGGACGTTCTATTGCTGGTAATAATAAGCCTTTATACGATTATCTGAATGAGTACAATGGAGATCAAATGGCCAGGGAACTGAATATGATTTCTAAACACTCTACAGAGAAAATAGCTGCACATTTGGTAGATTGTTTTACTACAGTAAGTGAAATTACAGGGATTGAATGTGAGCAACTGCTTGACAAAGTGCCACATATAATAACTCCAGATGGTTTTGAGGACGATTTTGTTCCCAAGGCTAAAAATTTTGATAAAGGACGCAAAGAAGCACGTTCTTCACTTAAAAAAGTGGCAGAAACGCTTTTGGGTTATACTATTAATGATGATGCTCTGTTTTTTAGTACGGCAGGTCGTTACGAATTCAGAAATAAAGGGATAGACCGTTTTATTGAATCTTTAAAGTATTTGTCTCAAAATACAGAATTAAAAAAGGAAATCATCGTATTTATTATGGTTCCAGCACATATTGCTGGACCTCGTGCTGATTTGTTAACTGCTTTGGCAAATTCAACGCCTTTAGTAGATACTTGGAATCGCTATACAACCCATAACTTGCATGACAATTATAATGATCATGTTTTATCGTCTATTCATTGGTATCACTTTACCAACCAACAATCTCAAAAGGTAAAAGTAATTTTTGTTCCTTCTTATTTGGATGGTAAAGATGGAATTTTCAATAAATCCTACTATGATATGTTGATTGGTATGGATCTTTCTTTATTCCCTTCTTATTATGAACCATGGGGTTATACACCATTGGAAAGTGTTGCTTTTGGTGTGCCTACCATTACTACTGATTTGTCAGGTTTTGGTCAATGGGTGTCGTCTACGCCGCAACATGTAGAATTAGGAGTAGGTGTGATTCATCGCTCTGATTATAATGGCTATCAATTGGCCAATGAGTTGGCTGCAATGATGTTCGATTTCGCTTCACTCTCAGACAAGGACGTGAAAAAAGTACGCAAGAATGCATCTGTAATTGCTGAAAGAGCTTTGTGGAAACATTTTATTCAGTATTATGACCAAGCCTATCACATTGCCCTTAGCAATAAGAAGATTCGTTTGAAAAAAAGCTAGTCTTTTGTATTGTTTCCTTATTGGTAATAAATGATGAATTTAAGTCCTCATTTATTACCATTCTTTTTTACTGCTAAAAATGGTAAATACTCAGCACCTCCAAACGCAGTGCTTTAGTTATTAGCCACGGCAAGGAGTGCCAAGAAGGGATTTTGATCGTTCTTTTTGGCAGTTTGTGTGAGGGAATGA
>CANFFA010000010.1 GCA_947445425.1 Paludibacteraceae bacterium | reverse complement strand
TCTTAGGTTCTGGATTATCTTATATTTATAGAATCTTAGTTTTACCATTCATAAATTATTATATTAAAATTATGGCTAATAATACCACACATATCATTGAGTATAAATTTTTATCTAAGATATTGTTGATACTTTTGAGCTTAACAATTTTAACAGTTCTAGTGGCAACATTAGAATTGGGTAAATTCACACTTACTGTGGCTCTTTTAATTGCTTGTGTAAAATCCTATATTGTAATGTTCAATTTTATGCACCTAAAGTATGAAAGCCTTTTGCTTCGTATTTTAGTTGGAAGTGTTTATCTTCTCTTTGCTTTAATTGTAGCCATCACTTTTGTTGATTACGCTTTTAGATAATACTTTCGCTGGAAATTTTAATTGTAAATAGTAAATAGTAAAAATATTGATATGTTTAGTAAAGCATCAAATTTTGTCAACGGGGTTGACACTGCTTTTTTAATAATAACAGGAATTTCTGTTTTTTTCTTAATTGTCCTGACTGGATTAATGATTTATTTTGTAATTAAATACAATAAATCAAAAGGTAAACCTGCTGTACAGGTGAAGGACAATATGATCTTGGAGATTACTTGGATTACTGTTCCAATGATTATTGTATTGTACATGTTTTACATTGGCTGGGAAGGTTATCTTCCGATGCGTCGTGTTCCTAAAGATGCTATGGAAGTATCTGCAATAGGTTCTATGTGGAAATTTCAATTCGAATATCCTGGTGAAAAATTATCTGATACCTTAGTCGTTCCAATTAATAAAGCTGTAAAGGTTAATTTGAAATCTAAAGATGTTTTACACGGATTTTCAGTACCAGCTTTCAGAATTAAGGAAGACATGGTTCCTCAAAAAGATAATTATTCTTGGTTTACTGCCGGTGAACTTGGTAACTATGATATTTTCTGTACTGTTTATTGCGGATTAAATCACTCCTATATGTTAAGTGTTATCCGTGTGGTTAGTCAATCTGATTATGATAAATGGATAGCAGCGCTTCCTGTTAAAAAAGCCGATACTTCTTTGGGTTTAAAAGTTCTTGAAAAGAATGGCTGTATAGCTTGTCACTCTTTGGATGGTTCTAAGGTCGTAGGGCCTAGTTTTAAAGGCCTAGCTGGCTCTGTGCGAGCCGTAGTGACCAATGGTGCCAAACGTCAAATAAATGCGGATGAAGCCTACATTAAGAATTCTATTGAGAATCCAGATGCGGATGTAGTAGATGGTTTTTCTTCTGGACTAATGAAATCTTATACCAAGATGATTTCTGCAGAGGAAATTACGCAAATCAATGATTATTTGAAATCATTAAAATAATGAAATCCTATCTTAAAATTTTTCTAGCTTTAATAAAATATCGTGTATCTATAGCCGTAAGTTTTACTACTATTACAGGTTATATGGTTTACACGGGTCATTTTGATCTTCAAATTATCTCTTTAGCTTTTGCCATTTTCTTGCTTGCTGGTGGAGCTAGTGCCTTAAATGAATGTCAAGAAAGCAAGTATGATGCTTTGATGGAAAGGACGCAAAATCGTCCGATTCCTTCAGGACAAATCTCTTTAGTTGGAGCATGGATAGTTTCCATTGCAATTACTTTATTAGGATTAGTATTGCTTTATTTTATATTCAATGAAGTTACAGCGATACTTGGTGTTATTAATTTGGTGTGGTACAATATCATTTATACCAATTTAAAAAGAGTTAGTTCTTTTGCCGTGGTTCCAGGATCTATGGTGGGTGCTATCCCTGCACTCATGGGTTGGACAGCTGCAGGAGGGAATTGGTTTGATTCATCCATTATTTTTATTGCTTTCTTTCTCTTTATTTGGCAAGTTCCTCACTTTTGGTTACTGATGCTTAAATATGGAAAGCAGTATGAACAAGCTGGATTTAAAACGATCAATCAAGCCATTAATCCTCAAAATCTAAAGCACCTTATTTTCGCTTGGGTTGTTGCTACTTCTTTTTCATCTATTATTGTTCCACTCTTTTTGGTAAATATCTCCTTTCCATTTTTTCTACTAATTTTTGTTCTTAATCTTGGATTCATCGGACTTTTTACGAAGTTAACTTTTGGAAATGTGACTGAACTCAATTTTAGAAAATCCTTTATTGGAATAAATATTTACATGATGTTGTTCATGTTATTGCTGATTGGTTATCATCTCTATGTTTAATTAGTCGACAGTTGTTATAATTTAGAAACGCCCAACAGATTAACTGTTGGGCGTTTTCTATAATTACTTCCTACGATATTTATTTGTGTTTTTTACAGTAAATATATTATTCTTAAAGTAATATTCTCTGCTCAATAAAGATTAATTTATGCATTTTGTTTCCTGTAGAGTCTTTCAAAAATAGTCTCTGATTTATAATAGTATACTTATTTTTGAGCTCCCGATTAAACCATTCAGTATTGGTAGTGTCTAAAACTTATCAAGTACATTAATAATGGTTTTTAAAAATCTAAAAAATTATGATTATGAAAAAGGTGATTTTATTATCAATGGTTTTATTTTGCGCTAATGGAGTTTTTGTCTCAGCCCAAGATAAAAGTCCAGCAATGGAAAAGAAAGGTCCTAGACATGAAATGAAGGGCAAAATGCCACTCAGTGCAGAGCAAAGAATGTTGTTAATAGCAAAAGAGCTGGGTTTGTCTGATGCAGAAAAAGTAAAAGTGAAAACGCTTTTTGAGAAGCAAGATGTACAAAGAGCTAAAGACCGTGCAGAAATAGAAAAAATGCGCAAAGCCGAAATGGCAAAAGTAGAAGCTTATAAAAAAGCGCAAGATGAAGAGTTGCAGAAGATAATTGGTAAAGAGAAGTATGAAAAATTACAACTTAAACGTGCAGAGATGCAAATGAAACATCACGCTCGTGGTGAGTTTGCAAATGACTCTATTGCTAAAAGAAAAACAAAACAATCAAAATAGATTTGAGGATGTTTTGATTTTTAAATAAAGAAGGCTGTTCATTTATTTTGAACAGCCTTCTTTTTATTTCCTCTGTTTTATTACCCTAAATCAATTAATTCGTCTACGTGCTTTGGGATCTATTCTCCTAGTAAATAGCAGTTTGTAATTACTTGATTTCTAATTAGCTTGCCAGATTAGGATATGTCATCATGCTTGATTTTTTGCTAAATGCTTTGAAATTAGCTACTTGCTAGCTTTATATCCATCCGTAAGTGTTTTCATAAAAGCGACCAAAGCAGCTTCATCCCCAAGACTTAATTTTAGATTTCCAACATTATCGGTTGTTAGATTTTCATTCACTTCAGGTTTATCAATAGACGGATCGACATCTCTACTATTATAAAAATGTATAACCTCTTCTAGGGTCTTATATACCCCATTGTGAAAATATGGAGATGTGATGGCAACATTTCTTAATGTGGAACATTTGAATTTTCCATTTTGGGTTTGTAACTTCATTTGTCCACCCAATCCTAAGTCTTGAAATGCCTCACCAGCTGGGTTAATAGATGTAGCCATTTTATAAAATGGATTCCCAGGATTTCTTGGTACACCGATGTTGTGATATTTAAAATCAGTAAACAATACCTTTGCTGATTTTGATTCAGGTGACGTTAAATGGCATTGATAACATTTCCCTACGCCATTAAAGACCTTTAAACCTCTTGCCTCTAGTGTGGTTAGTGTATCTGTTTTTTTAAGATAAGCATCATATTTTGACGTAAATGGATTCACCTCTGCACTTCGTTCAAATGCAGCAATTGCATCTCCGACATTATTAAGAATTTTTTGTTCGTCATTGCTTTCTCCATAAATTTTTATAAATTCACTATAGAAATCAGCACCCTTCATCTTTGATATAAACATAGAAAGATTTGTTATATTCATTTCTAAAGGATTAAAAAATGGTTTCACTGCTTGTTCTTCCAAACTATTAACCCGTCCATCCCAAAACTGACCTCCAATATAGCAATCGTCTGCACTGTCATAATGAAATGCTGGTGTATACATTGAATAAGCTGCTGTAGGAGCATTTCTATTTCCAAATAAGCCTTTATTTATCCCTGGTGAAACTGCAGAATTTAAAGGATCGGCAAATCCAGCAGTGGCTGCATGACAACTTGCGCAAGATTGACCGACGGGATTTGAAAGTACTGGACTATTGAAAATTAACTTTCCAACTTGTTCTTTCGTTAAACTTGAAGTAGTTACTTCCTCTTTCTTACATTGGGTTTATAATAATATACTCATTATTAGAAATGCAGTTTTTAATATTTTATTCATGTTTTTAGTTTTGATTATTATTGTTATATCTGCAAAGTTAAACCATATTTGCCTTTTAATTGTATCCGTTTTTATTTTTTATTTTATTCATTGTCCGTCTACAATTAATGTGAATTTAATAGGGCAGATTTGTCTCGTTTGTGAATTAATGGATATTTTTGGATGGCTTATCAATTACATCTTAATATCCCTATGTCTCAGATTTATTTACATTACACAGGTATAGGATTAGTCTCTTTTGAGTTGATTGGAATAGTTCTTTTCCAATCCCAATACCCAATGACAGACATCACCGTATAAACGATAGACAGCATTACTGTAGGATATAAACCTTTGTACAAGAACAATGCTATTGATAATCCATTTGCCACAATCCAAACCAACCAATTTTCTAATAATTTCTTTGCCAACATCCAAGTGCCGACTATGCTCAATGCGGTAATAAAGGAATCGCCAATGGGAACCTGTGAATCTGTAAAGCGTATCAATACCCAGTAGTAGCCTCCAAAAATAATTATAGTCCACAATACGAATGGTAAAATTTGATACTGCTTTAGAAACTGTATTTTCAACTCCACTCCCTCTTCATTGGCCTGTTTTCTCCAATGGATCCAACCATAAATACTGACTCCCAAATAGTAGAATTGCAGCGTCATGTCGGCATACAGTTTTGATTGAAAGAATACCACTACATAGAGTGCCGAGCTCAAGAATCCTAACACCCACAATCCAATTTTTTGTTTGATGGAGAAGTATATGTAGATGAAACTTAATGCAGCTCCCACTAGTTCTATCCAGTTTTTCGTAATGTAATTAAGAAGGTTCATTATATCTATGTTTGAATTAGTGTAAAGACAAAAGAGTATCGTCAAAGTAAAGCACTTTGTTGATATTTGGTAAAGGCGGACATTTAAAAAGCAGTAAATAAGGGGATTTACCTTATTTACTGCTTTCAAAAAATAGTGATTAGTGATTAACGTTTAGTGATTAATCGACAGTTAATCACTAAACGTTAATCACTAATCATTATTTCAATATCTTCTCATACGCCCCAGGGGTTTGCAAAATCTGCACCGCCTTGAGCAAGGATTCATTATCCGAATCCATGATTTGATAATACTCATTCATTTCCCATAAGTCACGAGCAACCAAAGCTTTTAGTTGAAGTTTTAATAATGTTTTTGAAGTATTATATTGTGTTGAATCAACTTTGATTTTCTCCTTTTCAGCAAGCGTGGTCATCAAGTTCAACATCTCATCTTCGACTTCGTATTCCTTTTTGAATTTCTCGAAATTTGGATATTTCTTTTTCAACTCTGCACGATTTTTATCAATATACTGCACACAAGTTTTATTTACGATTCCTTGTGCCACTAATTTACGATGAAGATCGGTGAAACGAGCTGTGTCTATCGGCACAAAGATGTCCGGCATAATACCACCACCACCATAAACTGTACGTTTAAGGTTCAAGGTTTGGTAACGCAATGAGTCAGGAAAGTGAATGCTATCAGCATGTAAGAACTCACCGTTTTTGTAACGGTTCACCAAATCATGCTCGTATTTATCATATCCATCTTTGTATGATTTTTGAATACAACGACCTGTTGGCGTATAGTAACGTGCAATAGTTAAACGCATCATAGAACCATCTATTAGTGGGAATTGACGTTGAACCAATCCTTTACCAAAAGAACGGCGACCTACGATAATGGCCCTGTCCCAATCTTGTAAGGCACCGGATACAATTTCACTCGCAGATGCTGAATACTCATCCACCAATACTATCAACTTGCCATCTTCAAAATGGCCTGCTGCAGTTGATTCTGCAGCGCTTTTAGGCTGGTTCAATCCTTGCGTATAAACAATCAATCGATCTTTGCTCAAGAATTCATCCGCCAATGCAATCGCAGCGTTTAGATATCCACCTCCATTTCCTTGCAGACTCAAAATGAGGTGTTTCATCCCTTTTTTCTGCAAACTAGCAAAAGCCTTTTGAAACTCTTCTACAGTTGTGCTTCCAAAATTATTGATTTTAATATAACCGATATCTTTGCCTATCATATAAGTAGCATCAACGCTGTGAATTGGAATTTTATCTCTCACAATTGTAAATTCAATCAATTCAGATTGACCTCCTCTTTTAATTTTTATACGAACTTCTGTTCCTTTTGGACCACGAAGACGCTTCATTATGTCCGAGTTTTGCTTTTTTGTTCCTGCAATTAATTCTGTGCCGATATAAATAATGCGGTCACCAGGCAAAACACCTACTTTTGCTGCAGGACATCCTGAAATGGTTTGTACTACTAAAAGTGTATCGTTTAGTAATTGGAATTGAATTCCAACGCCTTCAAAACTACCTTCCAGTGGCTCATTCACGCGTTCAACTTCTTCTTTTGGAATATAAGATGAATGGGGATCCAGTTTTTTAAGTATAGATTCCAATGTGCTTTCAATCAACTTTTTGTCATTGATGGTGTCAACATATAAACTTGAAATTGCAGAGAGTGCGTTGTTCAATTTTCTTTGTTGTGCAGTGGAAATACCTTGTGAAGTACCTTGTGCGAAAAGCAGAGGGGTGCAGAGGTAAAGTGCAATAGTAATTACTAATTTCTTTGCTATTTTTTTCATATGTTAATTTTTTCGGTTTTTTTGAAAAGGCAAAGATACAATTTAATGGTTAATTTTTAATGCCTAAATTAGAGAATAGTGATGTTGATGCCTTGATTTTCAGATTAAATGATGACTTTTAATGATTATTTTAATTGATGGCATTCAATTAGTCGTTTTCCGGCAAACAAATCCTCTACTTTGCATGTTTTTATAATTGAAATTTGTTGATAGAGGTCTACAATGTTTATGCTGCTTTCGTCGGTTTCTATGTATATTTTTTCCAAGGGTGTGATCTTTACACTTTCAGGATTATAATGTAAACCAAATGATAAGGCACAATTTAATTTCAGCGCTTGTTTTGCTAATTCAGGTTTCCCTCTGAATCCATGAATAATCCATAATTGAGTTGGTTTTAATCTCCTTTTTATTTCAAAAAGCTCATTGAAGGAACCTACGCAGTGGATGATTAATGGCTTTTTTGCTTTTTCTGAAAATTCAATGTGTTTCTCAAATACAGTGACTTGTGTTTGAAATTGAACATTGCTGTTTTTGTCCAAGCCACATTCTCCAATGAGCACTGTCCGAAGGTCCATTGTCCAGTTTTTTATTTGCTCTAAGGTCTGTTCTGTGTATTGCTCAATAAACCATGGGTGGCATCCTACAGAAAAATAACCCTGTTTTTCCGTAGTAAGTATAGTTTTTGCTTCCAAAACAGTTAGGTTTTGAATGGCAAATGAGTCTGTTTTTGGAACTTGGTGTGTATGGATATCTACGTACATAAAATAGTCCTTTCAGGGGATATTAATTAAGCGATAAGTAGGAGTTTTTATTGAGATTCAATTTTCAACAAAGATAAATTATTCCAATGAAAACTAGTATCTTTGTGCTTGTATTTGAAATTCTAAACAAATTACTAAAAAATAATATGAAAACTGAATTATTTAGCACCTTGCCTTACAAAGTGGCTGACATGTCATTGGCCGATTTTGGTCGCAAGGAAATTGAATTGGCTGAAAAAGAGATGCCAGGGTTGATGGCTTTGCGTTTAAAATACGGTGTAGAGAAACCTTTGAAAGGTGCCCGCATCATGGGTTCTTTGCACATGACCATTCAAACTGCCGTATTGATCGAAACTTTGGTAGAGTTGGGTGCTGAAGTGCGCTGGTGTAGTTGTAATATCTACTCTACTCAAGATCATGCTGCTGCTGCAATTGCTGCTGCTGGTGTTCCTGTTTTTGCTTGGAAAGGTGAAACATTGGAAGAGTACTGGTGGTGTACTTTGCAAGCATTGATCTTTGATGGTCACAAAGGTCCTAACTTGATCGTGGACGATGGTGGTGATGCTACCATGATGATTCACATCGGTGTTGCTGCAGAAAAGAATGCAAAAGAATTGGATAAAGTAGCAGGTGGCGAAGACGAACGTCTGTTGTATGCTATCTTGAAAGATGTATTAAAAGTTGAAAACAATATTTGGACGCCAATGATTCCTGAACTTCGTGGTGTTTCTGAAGAGACTACTACTGGTGTTCATCGTTTGTACCAAATGTTGGAAGAAGGTTCATTGTTGTTTCCTGCTTTCAATGTAAATGATTCTGTTACCAAATCTAAATTCGATAACCTTTATGGCTGTCGTGAATCTTTGGCTGACGGTATCAAACGTGCTACCGACATTATGTTGGCTGGTAAAGTGGTTGTTGTTTGTGGTTATGGTGATGTTGGTAAAGGTTGTGCCCGCTCGATGTTGGCTTATGGTGCCCGTGTAATTGTAACAGAAATTGACCCGATTTGTGCTTTGCAAGCTTCTATGGAAGGTTATAAAGTTTGTCCTATCGAAGATGCTTTGGCAGAAGGTAATATCTATGTAACCACTACTGGTAACAAAGATATTATTACAATAGAGCACATGGCTAAAATGAAAGATGGTGCTATTATCTGTAACATCGGTCACTTTGACAATGAAATTCAAGTTGAGAAACTAAAACAATATCCAGGTATTGAATTGGTAAACATCAAACCTCAAGTTGATAAATATATTTTCCCACAAGGACACAGTGTATTATTATTAGCTGATGGTCGTTTGGTGAATTTGGGTTGTGCTACAGGTCACCCATCATTCGTAATGAGTAGTTCATTTACCAACCAAACTTTGGCGCAAATTGAATTGTTCACCAAAGATTATGCTGTAGACGTTTATCGTTTGCCTAAACATTTGGATGAAGAGGTAGCGCGTTTGCACCTTGAACAATTGGGCGTTAAGTTGACTGTGTTGACTCCAGAGCAATCGGCTTACATCGGTCTTGATGTAAATGGTCCTTATAAATCAGATCATTATCGTTACTAGGATTAGGATTTAAGGATTCAAAATGCTTAAAGTCCCAAATAGACAAATGTTTCGACATTAAATTAAGCTAAAAAGCCGCTTCCAAATTTTGGAAGCGGCTTTTTTTCTGATGGAAATCAGTATAATTCTATTTTTGCTGATCGCAGGCCATAGACCGTCGACTGCAGACCTTTTTTATACATTAAAGCGGAAATGCATAATATCCCCGTCTTGCGCTACATATTCCTTACCCTCAACGTTCATTTTTCCAGCCTCTTTACAAGCCGCTTCTGAACCCAAGGAAATGAAGTCAGCAAATTTGATGACCTCAGCTCGGATAAATCCTTTTTCGAAATCGGTATGAATGACCGCAGCACATTGTGGTGCTTTGCTACCTTTTAAGTAAGTCCAAGCACGTACTTCTTGTACACCGCAAGTAAAATAAGTCTCCAGATTTAGCAATTTATAAGCGGATTTAATCAAACGTGAAACGCCTGATTCTACCAAACCGACTTCTTCTAAGAACATTTGACGTTCTTCATAAGTTTCTAACTCCGAAATATCTGCCTCAGTAGCAGCAGCTACCACCAAAATCTCAGCATTTTCATCTTTTACCGACTCACGCAAAGCTTCCACATAAGCGTTGCCGTTTTTAGCAGAAGCTTCGTCTACATTACAAATATACATTACAGGTTTATCGGTAAGTAAATATAAGTCGCTCACCAATTTACGTTCCTCTTTGTCCAAAACCACAGTGCGGGCAGATTTTCCTTGTAACAAGGCATCACGATATTGTACCATGATATCATAAGCTGCTTGTGCTTGTTTGTCACCACCTGTTTTTGCTTGTTTTTGTGTTTTGGTCATGCGACTTTCAACAGTCTCCAAATCCTTCAACTGCAATTCAGTATCGATGATTTCTTTGTCACGAACAGGATTGATGCTGCCATCAACGTGGGTAATATTCTCATCATCAAAGCAGCGCAATACATGTAAAATGGCATCTGTTTCACGGATATTGGCCAAGAATTTATTTCCTAAACCCTCACCTTTACTGGCACCTTTTACCAAACCAGCAATGTCCACAATTTCTACTGTGGTAGGAACCAATCTTTGAGGATGTACTAATTCAGCCAATTGGTTCAAGCGCTCATCTGGAACAGTTATAACGCCCACATTGGGTTCAATGGTACAAAAAGGAAAGTTCGCTGCTTGTGCTTTAGCATTTGATAAACAGTTGAATAAGGTAGATTTACCGACATTGGGTAAACCCACAATGCCACATTGAAGAGCCATGTTATTTTAATTTTTAGTGTGTAAATGCTTATTGATTAATAATTAACAAGTGAAAATTAATAATTATTAGGGGCAGTTTAAAGATTATAGGTCAAGATGCGCCTTTTCAAATTATTACTTATTCATTTTTAATTGTTAATTATTTTTTTGCAAAGATACGATAAAAAATGTTTGTACATTATAGTTCGCCCCAAAGCCGTTCTATCACTTTCGGGAAATGTTCATATTCCAAAGCATGTACTTTATCTGCCACTGTTTCTGCAGTATCTGAGGGTAAAACAGGACATTGTGCTTGAAAGATAATATCCCCTTCATCATAATTTCCACTTATATAATGAATAGTAATTCCGGATTCAGTTTCACGAGCATCGACAACGGCTTGGTGTACGTGTGCGCCATACATACCTTTACCACCAAATTTGGGTAGTAAGGCAGGGTGTATATTGACAATTTTGTTTGGAAAAGCTTCTATAAAAGCTGTAGGAATTTTCAGTAAGAAACCAGCTAAAACGATAACATCAATATTATGTTGTTTTAACAGATTCAAAATCACTTCTCCGCTCGAAAAATCATCTTTAGAAAAAGTTTTAGAGGGGATTTGTAATTTTTCTGCTCTTTCGTGAACAAATGCATCTGCTTTGTTAGAAATAATGAGTGGGAATTCAAAATGGCTATTTGTAGAGAAGAATTTGACAATGTTTTCAGCATTAGAGCCTGAACCAGAAGCAAATATTGCAATCTTAAGGGGCATGAGGAGGGGGTATTTGTTGCTCAAAAGCGATTTATTTGTGCAGGAAAATGCATTTTTTCATTCAAAAAAGAGGTCATGTCGAAAAAATTTCTTTCCTTTGCACCGCAAAATTATAAAACAATTTCAATTTACAAACTTAAAAACGAAAATTATGTCAGAAGTTGCAGCAAAGGTACAAGCCATTATCGTAGACAAATTAGGAGTAGAAGAAGCAGATGTAATCTCATCAGCAAACTTTGCAAACGATCTTGGTGCTGATTCATTGGACACTGTAGAATTGATCATGGAATTCGAAAAAGAATTCGGTATCTCTATTCCAGACGAACAAGCAGAAAAAATTACGACTGTAGGCGAAGCTGTCGCTCACATCGAAGCTTTGAAAAAATAATTTAACTTTCCACAATAATTTATTATGGAACTGAAAAGAGTAGTAGTAACAGGTTTAGGTGCGATTACACCTTTGGGTAATACCGTTGCGGAAACGTGGGAAAATATCCAAAATGGGGTGAGCGGAGCTGCACCTATTACTCATTTCGACGCTTCCAAATTTAAAACACAATTTGCGTGTGAAGTAAAAGGTTTTGATGCCTCAAAATACTTCGACCGCAAAGAGGTACGCAAAGTGGATGTTTTTTCTCAGTATGCTGTTGCTGCTGCTAAAGAAGCCATTGAAAATTGTGGAATAGATTTAGAAACCGTTGATAAAGATGAAGTAGGAGTTATTTTTGCTGCCGGTATTGGTGGTATGAAAACTTTCGAAGAGGAGGTGGGCTACTATTATCAGAATAAAGAATTAGGTCCAAAGTTTAATCCTTTTTTCATCCCTAAGATGATTTCGGATATTGCTTCTGGTCAGATTTCTATTATGTACGGTTTCCGTGGACCTAATTATTCCACTTCTTCGGCTTGTGCATCATCAACTAACGCAATTATTGATGCCTTTACGCATATTCGTATGGGTAAGGCCAATATAATTGTAACGGGTGGTTCAGAAGCTGCTATTACAGAAGCTGGTGTAGGTGGTTTTAACGCCCTTACTGCTTTGTCTACCCGCAATGATGATCCTGCTGGTGCATCTCGACCATTTAGTAAAAGCCGTGATGGTTTTGTAATGGGTGAAGGTGCTGCTTGTTTGGTTCTTGAAGAGTTGGAACATGCCCTTGCGCGTGGTGCTAATATTCTTTGTGAAGTTGTTGGTGGAGGAATGTCGGCTGATGCTTATCACTTGACTGCTACTCATCCAGATGGATTGGGTGCTAAGTTGGTGATGGCTCGTGCTTTAAAAGATGCAGGCTTGAACCCAGAAGACATTGATTATATCAATGTTCATGGTACTTCTACTCCAGTAGGCGACATTTCAGAGTCCAAAGCCATTAAGGCTGTTTTTGGTGACCATGCCTTTAAATTGAACATAAGCTCCTCGAAATCCATGACAGGTCACCTTTTGGGTGCTGCTGGTGCGATGGAAGCCATTGTGGCCATTTTATCGGTAGTGAACGACATCGTTCCACCAACCATTAACTTTACGCCTGGTGACGAAGATCCAGAAATTGATTACAATCTTAATTTTACCTTTAACAAGGCACAAAAACGCACTGTAAATGCTGCTCTTTCCAATACTTTTGGTTTTGGTGGTCACAACGCAAGTGTTATTGTGAAAAAATTTATTAAATAAGTTTGTGATAAAGTATATCTTTCAAAAAATAAGGCTCATTTCGAATTATCGAAAGGAGCCTTATTTTTTGTTTTATAATGTTCTAGGTTTTTATCCTGATAAAATTGCTTATTATCAATTGGCAGTTCGGCATAAATCAGTATCCATCTCTACCGATGAGGGGCATTTGTTAAGCAACGAAAGATTGGAGTTTCTGGGGGATGCGGTGCTCGGGTCTGTGGTAACGGATATTCTATATCACAAATATACCGATCAGCGGGAAGGATTTTTGACCAATACCAGGTCTAAAATTGTAAAAAGAGATGCTTTGAATTTATTGGCACTCAACATTGGCTTGGATAAATTGGTTCGGGTAACCAAATATGTCAATAAAAATACGAATAATAATATTTATGGCAATGCCTTAGAAGCACTTGTTGGTGCTATCTATCTTGACTTTGGATATAAAAAGTGCAAGTTATTTATAGAAAATTGTATTGCAAAGAAATATATTGACTTAGAAAAAGTGGCAGAAGATGAGGTTAATTTCAAATCTAAACTAATTGAATGGTGTCAAAAATATCATTTCCCTTTAGAGTTTGTCTTGATAAATGACACCTTGATTAATGCCAATAAACATAAATTTCAAATTCGTGTCCTGATGAATCAAAAAGAGATTTGTGAAGGAGTTGGCTCAAGTAAAAAGGAATCTCAGCAAAATGCGGCCAATCTAGCACTTCAAATGATTGAATCACAGGCTGATTTCATTCAAAACATACTTCTAAAAGTAGAAGAACCCACTATTGAAATTATTGAAGAAGCAACTGAAGAGATTGCACCTGAAGGCATCTCCCCAGATACTGAACTTAATTAATTTTTTCTACTGAAATGGTAGTACCACCCTCGGTATGAATTTTATCAGCCCTCGTAATTACTACCTTTTTTACACCCTCCTGAATCGCTTCAAATGAATTTTCAAGCTTTGGAATCATTCCACCTTGAATAATTCCCTTTTCTACATACTTTTCAAAAAGTGCTGGTGTTAAGTTTGAAATTACACTCTCATCATCATTTTCATCCAGCAGTACTCCTTTTTTCTCAAAACAATACATGAGGGTTACCTCAAAATGCTTTGCCAATGCTTTTGCGGCTTCACCAGCAATGGTGTCTGCGTTGGTATTGAGTAAATTCCCGGCATTGTCATGGGTCAGTGGCGCTAAAACAGGAACAACCCCTTTACCAATTAGATCTGCAAGAATATCTGCATTAACTTCCTTCACATCGCCCACAAATCCATAATCAACTGTTTTAACAGGTCGTTTTTCAGAACGCATATAATTTAGGTCAGCACCTGTTAATCCAAGTGCATTCACGCCGATAGCTTGTAATCCGGCTACAATTTGTTTGTTAACAAGGCCACCATATACCATAGTAACGACTTTCAAGGTTTCAGCATCTGTAACTCTACGACCGTTTACCATTTGGCTCTCAATACCTAATTTCGCAGCTATGGCAGTTGCAGAGCGACCTCCACCATGAACCAATACTTTGTAACCTTCTATCTGCGAAAAGTCAGCAAGTAATTGTTTTAAACTTTGTTCTTCCTCTACTATTTTTCCTCCAACTTTAACAAGGGTCAATTTTTTCATTTCAAATGATTTGAGTAATTTTTAAATTATACTGTCCAAAAAGAATGCCGTCATGCTACACTTTCATAATGAAATGTGTAGCGTGACGGCATTATGATTCAGATATCGCTCATTATTTTTCTATACTTTCCAATAATCTTTTGATTACCACTTGTGCTGATATTTCACGATTTGCTGCTTCAGGAATCACAATAGAGCGTGGGCTTTCTATGACATCATCAGTTACTATCATATTGCGTCTAACCGGCAAACAATGCATAAAGTGAGCATCATTGGTGACTGCCATTTGACGATCACTTACGGTCCAGTCACGATCGGTGCAAATGATTTTGCCATAATTAGGATCTTGGTAGGCCGACCAGTTTTTTGCATAGATAAAATCTGCCCCTTCAAAGGCTTTCATTTGATTATATTCTACTTTTGCACCACGTACAAACTCATCGGCCAATTCATATCCTTCTGGATGCGTAATTACAAAGTCAACATCTGCCTCGTTCATAAAGTCAGCAAATGAATTGGGTACAGCCTGTGGCAAACAGCGTGGATGTGGTGCCCAAGTAAGGACGACTTTGGGACGTGCTTTCGTTTTGTACTCCTCTATGGTAATTAGATCTGCAAAAGCCTGTAAAGGATGACCAGTAGCTGCTTCCATGCTAAATACCGGTTTGCCAGAGTATTTGATAAATTGATTGATAATCGTTTCTTGATAATCAAATGCTTTGTCTTCAAGATTAGCAAAAGCTCGAACCCCAATTACATCACAATAGCTTGCCATAACCGGAATAGCTTCCAAAATGTGTTCTGGTTTGTCTCCATCCATGACCACTCCACGTTCAGTTTCCAATTTCCAGGCACCTTGGTTGATGTCCAATACCATGGTGTTCATTCCCAAGTTCATTCCTGCTTTTTGTGTGCTCAAGCGGGTACGTAAACTTGAGTTGAAAAATACCATCAAAAGGGTTTTGTTCTCGCCAATGTGTTTGTAGGCATAGCGATTTTTCTTAATATCTAATGCCTCTTGTATAGCGTCTTGCAAATTGCCGAGGTCTTTTACGTTGGTGTAGGTTTTCATTTGAAAATAATGTGCTAATTTAATAATATGCTAATGTGCTAATGTGCCAATAATTGGGCATCTTATGGTTTTATTGTATTGTTTTAAACACTTTTTATTTATAGAATTTATTGATTTTATTTAGGTTCCATTACTACTAATGGGATCAACATCTCTTCCATAGAGACACCACCATGTTGAAAGGTGTGTGTGTAATAACTCAAATAATGGTTGTAATTGTTCGGATAAGCAAAGAAATTATCCTTGCAAGCAAATATATAAGCTGAACTTACGTTTGGACAGGGTAGTCCAATTTTACTTGGATTGGTAATTTCAAAAACTTCTTTTTTGTTGTAAGTTAGGTTTTTACCAACTTTATAACGCAAGTTTACATTGGTGTTTTTATCACCAACGACTTTGATGGCATCATTTACTTGAATAGTACCATGATCGGTTGTAAATACTACTTTGTAACCCCTTTGGGCAATGGCTTTGAAGAGGTCGTAGGTTGCAGAATGCTTGAACCATGATAGGGTTAAAGAACGATAAGCTTCAGAATCATTGGCTAATTCCCGCATCAT
>CANFFA010000009.1 GCA_947445425.1 Paludibacteraceae bacterium | reverse complement strand
AAAATTTTTATCATGTCGGCCACACTTTGAAAAATTCCGAATTTTCCTACTCGGTTTGGCCCGATACGTGCTTGGAAAAATGCCGTAATTTTACGCTCAGCATAGATAAGTATCAAAGCCATAACTGCATAAGCTAGAAGAAAGGCAACCCCCACGAGTATGAATTCAACGAATAATGCCCAGAATTTAGGCATAATTGCATTCAGTGTGGTGTCTAGCCAGCCAAGAAGGTGTGTTAATTCTAATGGTTGAATCATAGTTAGTTTTCTTTTGTTTATTCCCCTTTAGGGATAGGGGTTTATCTGTCAATGTCTGGAATTACGTAATCCATAGAGCCGCCAATACCGATAAAGTCAGATATTTTCTCATTTTTACAAATCAAAGGCATTACAGAAACCAAAGCCATCGATGGAGAACGGAATTTTAAACGATATGGATTTTTCTCCCCACGGCTTTCAATGTATACGCCAAATTCACCTCTACAGGCTTCCACTCTTGAGAAGTATTCACCTTCTGGAAGTTTGATGATTGCCTTAGTTTTTGCCAAAACCTCTCCTGCTGGGATATTGTCAATTAATTGTTCGATAATGTGCAATGATTGTTCAATCTCATCCAAACGATTCAAGTATCGAGCATAAGAATCACCCTCTGTCCTGATGACTTCCTTGAATTCTACTTTGTTGTAAAGTGCATAAGGTTGGTGAATGCGAAGGTCACATGCCCATCCAGAAGCACGACCAGCAGGTCCGGTAACTGCATAGCTGATAGCGTCTTCTTTGGTTAACTTTCCTATTCCAATCATACGTCCCAAGGCAATTACATTGTGCGAGAAGAAGCGATCGTATTCCACTAATTTTTCTCTCATATAAGGGATAAATGCTTTTACATCTTTTTGGAAGTCAGGATAAATGTCAAACATGATGCCACCAATCACATTTTGATTGATAATCAATCGTCCACCGCAAGTTTTTTCGAAGATGTCCAATATGATTTCACGTTCACGCATTCCATAGATAAAGGCAGTTATTGCTCCTAGATCATTTGTTTGACACGACCATGCTAAAAGGTGAGAGTCCATTCGATTCAATTCATCCATAATGGTTCGGATGTATTGTGCTCTTTCCGGAACTTCAATTTCGGCCGCTTTTTCAACACACATACACAAACCGTGGCGGTTGATGTTGGCTGAAAGATAATCCAAACGGTCTGTAAAGTGAAGTATTTGTGGGTAGGTTAGGCTTTCGCTTAGTTTTTCTATGCCACGGTGGATATAACCACTGTGAATATCAATTTTCTTTACGATTTCTCCATCAAGGGCCGTACGGAAGTGCATTACTCCATGGGTAGACGGGTGTTGAGGGCCAATGTTGATGATATAATCATCTTCTTCAAAGATGTTAACAGTCTCTTCGACTAAGCCCTCTGCTGTCTCCATGATACGGGGAGCAATGTCTATGATTTCTTTACTTTCTAAGGATAATGGGTTTAATTCAGGACTTGCATCATAATCTTTGCGAAACGGAAAACCATTCCAGTCATCATTCAGCAAAAACTTACGCATGTCTGGATTGTTAATGAATCGTATGCCATAAAGGGCAAATACTTCCCGTTCATTGAAATGCGCTGTTTCAAATAGGTCAGTTATAGAATATAGTAATGGATTTACTCGGTCTGAGGTGCTGGTTTTTAGCACAATTTCTTTTGAAACGTCAGTAGAAGAGGAGAGTAAGTAGATAACCCCTAAATTTTCACCACTGTCTACACCTATAAGTTTTACTAGAAAATCAAATGGCAGTACTTTGTAATCACGTACTGTTTTAGCCAATAGGTGGAGTTGATTTGGTTCTACTGTAATCGTTAGGATTTTTTTATCCTCAATAATTGCATTAGGTAAAGTGTTTAATATCAGCTTTTTTATATTTTCCATCGTATGTGTGTCAAAGTCTATGATCTAAGCAGTATTTTGTTTACTTCGTTTGTTCTTTAACTTTTATCTCTGTCTGTTTCCCAAGAACTTCTCAACTTTTATTTTGCGTTGCAATTGCATTAGTCCATAAAATAAAGATTCTGGTCGAGGTGGACAGCCAGGTATATATACATCTACAGGTATAATGAGGTCAACGCCATTAACCACATGGTATGCGTTGATAAAAGGACCACCAGAAATAGCACATGCACCCATTGCAATTACATATTTAGGCTCAGCCATTTGGTCGTAAACCCTTTTGATGAGTGGAGCCATTTTATGTACCATTGTTCCTGCAACAATCATTAGGTCAGCTTGTCTCGGGCTGTTACGGGTAACTTCCATTCCAAAGCGTGAGATGTCGTGGTGGGCCGCGGCAGAAGACATAAACTCGATACCACAACAGCTTGTGGCGTAAATCAATGGCCATACTGAATTGGAGCGCCCCCAGTTGATAAGATCGTCTAATTTACTTAGCAATACATTTACCCCGTTGGCTTCCAGCTCTTTCAAGTAGTTTTCCAAGTATTCGTTGTCGTTAAACTCCTCATTTGGAATTCCCTTGATATCTATATTCTTTACATCCATTTTAAGACTCCTTTCTTCCAAGCATAGGCAAGTCCTAGACCAAGAATTACTATGAAAAATGTTATACTATACAAGCCTTGAAAACCTAAATCACGGACTATGGTTGCCCAAGGGAAAAGGAAAATTGCTTCTACGTCAAACATCAGATACAGAATGGCATAGAGGTAATAGCCTGCTTTGAATTGCATCCATGAGGTGCCATGTGTTGGGATTCCACACTCATAAGGCTCCCCTTTTTGGAAATTGAATGATCGAGGTGCCAATAATAAGGCGGTACTCAGACCCGCTACGACTAATACTATTCCTGTTAGAAGCACTACTAAAAAAAGCGACAGACTGCTCATAAATTTCAATTAGTTTGAGTGGTATGAATAAACTTTGCAAAGGAACAACATTTTTTTTTATTTACACAATGATTTTTATGATTTCTACCAAAGTGATAGGATTGATTTGTTGTTTTATAAGTAGTTGTTTTGTAATTGTTTAAGATTTTAGATAATGTATGTTTTACATTAATTCAATATCGTTATATAATTTTACTGTTTTTGGATTGAACATTTTTAAAGTGTATTATTGTAAAAAATAAGCATAAAATGTCAATTCATTCTTACTGCAATCTTGTTATTGTTTTTCTATAAGTGTTTTTTTGATCAACAGCTGTATGGTTTTAATCAGTTTTAATGACCTTGGATTAACTTATTGCAATTAACTTTGTTATGAAATTTTATAAGTGGATAAGTTTGATTTTTAGTGTGCTATTTTACTGTATTTCAAGTAATAAAAAAGGCGATTATATTTTCATATAATCGCCTTAATTGTCTTATTTTCAGAAGTGATCCCGGTGGGGGTCGAACCCACGACCCACAGATTAAGAGTCTGTTGCTCTACCAACTGAGCTACGAAATCATTGTTTTGTTTTGGTATGTTTTGTTTTGCGTTGTTTATTAGCGATTTAAGCTAATGTCGATTTTCTTTATTTTTGTTTATTTTGCTTTGTTTTCGTACATTTGTACCACGTTTTGCACCACTAGATATATGCGTTTTAAAAGATGGTACAAAAGTTTGGTACATTTACAGACTAACTAATAAAAACTGAAATATGCAATTCAAATTAATCATTGAGCCAAAGGAAAACGAACCAGCCGTAAAGGCCGAAGTGAAAATTGAATGTTACTATAATCGCCGTTATCGTTATGTTCCAATAGCTGTATATATTGAACCGCAATTCTGGGACAAAGATAAATGTTTAGTAATTTCTAAACATCCGCAAGCGAATGTAATTAACAACCTTCTTAAAACAAAAATTCGAGAACTTGAAACAGCGTGTTACAAGTACGAAGAAAAAGGAACAGTATTTGATTTCAGCGCCCTGAAATCCTTAACTGGCGGCAAAGATAAGCAGAATTTCTGTGATTTCATTACACAGGAACTAAAAAAAGAGGCAACTTTAGATTTAAAAACAGTTGTAAAGTACCGTACAAATATCGAAATAGTGCGGTCAGCATTGCCAAATGTTAGTGTGGACAAAATATCCGAAGCTGACATATTGAAGTTAGACAAATGTTTTCGAGATAGTTATGCCCAAAGCACCGTGGCAAGAATGCATGTTTTTGTTCAGAAATATGTAAAGCTGGCAATAAAATCGAAAGTTTTACGCGACAACCCTTACGATCAATTAAAACTTGACATGTATCGTGGAGATTCAAAAACAACGATGCACACTATGGCAGAACTTCAAGCATTAGAGGCGTTGAAGAACTTACCCTTTAACCACGCCATGGTTCGCGACAGGTATTTATACAGCTGCTATACAGGGCTAAGGGTAAGTGATAATTTAGCACTGCTAAAAACCAACTTCACGGACACCCCCGAGGGTTATGTGGTTGGACTACATACAATAAAAGGATATGGTGCAGATTTATGTCATCCAATAGGTTTAATGTTTGACGGCAAGCCTGATGCAATTGCAAGACGGTGGATGAATTGTCACGATGAAAAAACGCTTTTCCCAAAGGTCAGCAACACTTACATAAGTAATGTTTTGACCTTATTGGGCGAAATGGCAAAAATAGACAAACATCTCACTTTCCATGTGGCCCGACACACTTGTGCCTCTTTATTGGCGGACATTTCCCAAAACCCCTATTTAATCCAAAACATATTGGGACATTCAGATATTAAGACTTCCATGGCTTACATACATGCAAGTCCGGAAAGCACAAAAAAGCAATTACGGTTATTGGATGGTAATTGGACGAAAAAAGCCCGCTAGACAGCGGGCTTTTTTATGCTATATTTAGTTTAAATTCAGATGCAGATGTAAAAACATGTTTTTGAATACCAATACCTCTGCCAAATAGTTCCTACCTACTTTGTTTTTGGAGTTGTTCGGTTACATTCTCGTAACCAACCTTGTTCTGCTCTAAAACTTTCACCCGCTCGTTTAGTATTGCATTCTTCGCTGATAAGTCAGAAATCATCTGCAGCATTTGATTTGTAGCTGCCGGATTTTCGGTGGACTTTTCTTCTAAAACCTCCTTAATTTCCATCTCTCCCCTACCCAACATCAACCAATCCGTAGATATAGGAAAAGTTATTAATATTTTTTCAAGTGTATCAAAACTGGGTTTTGATTTGCCATCAATCACTGCTTTTAGTGCTGGCTGAGATATACCTATGTGTTTTGAAAAGGACGTTATCGAAAATCCACTCTTTGCTATTATAAGCATAATCCTTTTATTTACAGTATCTTCCATGTCTTTGTTTTGATTTTAGACTCTATTCAGGAAATAGAATCTATAAAAAATATAAGAATAGCTTTGTTATTTATAACTTTACTTATATCTTTGCATCGATTTTTAAAAAAGCAAAGACAAAACAATGTTGTGCAACAAAAGTATTACAAAGATAATCAAATAAAAATAGTTATGCCACCAATCAAAAAAAATGAATTAAAAAAGCGATATGTGATGTATCGAAAGAAATTCAGAGAGTTAAAAAAGACAGCACTTTCGACACGCGAGGCAATTCTTAGAACGGCACTTGAATTTAATGTTGGTGAGAACACAATCCGGAATGCTATTCGTGATCGACCAATGAATTGCGAGCTTAAAAAATCAAAAGAGCTGTAATCTATTACAACAGCTTCAATAATACTCAAGGATTTTTACCCATAAAGACAAAAAACCATGCAAGTAACCTTATTAATCAACGGCGAACAGGTAGATTTTGAAAGTACCATAAAAACGCTTTTCAAACAAGCATTTTCTGAAATAAACACTCCATCCATGGAAGTGACATCTGAATTTATATTGGAACCACAAATGGCTTATCCAGTAACCGACCTAAGAATACAAAAAATGTTTGGCGTAGTTGGATTTGTTAAACCTGCCCAATCCATTATCAGTTCACTCCGTTCAGTTGGAATTGACCCCATAAAACGTGGTCGTTTAGGGTCATTAGTATTTGGTTATCAAATAACTAGCTATTTTGAGGCTTTAAATGCACAACAAACTTCATTTTTACACAAAAACTAAGTTTCTCGCTTTTAGATTAAAACATTATTCTGAACATCTCTTGTTCAGCTTTGAACGGCTGTTCGAGAACGAGGGGAAGACAAACCGTGCGTACAATGATAGGCAAGACCTTAGGCGCACGGACTTCTTTCTAAATGGCTAATTAATAAAATAATATGCAATTACCATACATCAACACCAGGGCACATCTCTCAACCATGATGGGAAATTATGATGCCTTTGCAGCAACCTACAATGATGAGATAATTGCCAAGCGTGAAGCTTGCCCAAACACTCAACACGAATACCAAACACTTAAACCTACGCACCGTGCTTTATTTAAGGATTTGGTATTGGAAATAGGCAAGAAAATGCTGCAAAATATCAACACCTACCAAAAAATTCAGCAAGAACAAGGCGAAACAGGAATCTTCAAACTTTTACATCATCCGCTTTGTGGTGATGGATTTTATGTCTGTTCTACCAACCGTTACCAACTCAGCAAGCACAATTCAAAGGATCTGTCAACAATCTACCGAAATATTCTTCGGCTGATGGAAGCAGGTATCATCACTCAAAAAATAGGACATGGCAAAAAATCCAATTTTGAGTTACACATCAACGCAGATTTCCTACTCGTATCCGACAAAGCGAATCCCGACTACAATCCTCTACAAACCTCAGCAGAAAAGACTCTTTCTTCATCCGTTGAATGTGCAAACTGCAAGGAAGAGAAAAGTGTTCAAGAACAATTAATAAATAAAATATATTCCGCTGACGCTGTTGATAAGGTCAATTTCGGGAATACCGAAATTGGAGAAAATAAGCCGATGGCTGAAATTACAACCGATTCTGAGGTTAATTTATCTGACGGAACATTGACAAGAACAGAGGGGAAACCAAATTCAGTACCACCAAAATCAGAGAAAAACAAAACCGAAAAGCCGATGGGGGGCGCGGCCGATGTCCGTAAATTAATTGAAAAACGTGGTATCGAATTGAATAAATCGCCCAATATTGCACAATGGCATGCTTTCCACCGCCTGTGTTATGCAGTGTATTTTATTGATTATCTGATACAAACCATTTATGCGAAGCGTGGAGTGAGTATTTTTCCCGAAGCTCGTATCTATGCCATCGAATATGCCGAGAAATACTATTTTCCTAATCCATTGCGGCGAGATGTAGATACAAATTATAAACCTTGTGAAACTTTGGACCAGTATGCTACCCGATTGCAGGGTTTAAAATGGTGTATTGATGCTGCCAATCGTTATGCTGCAAGAAAAGGAGGATTTTTCGTTTTGATTAACAAATATATTGATCTCTCGAATGAAAATGGGCTTAATCGAACGGTTGAGTGGTGGAAAAACAGCAAAAACAACGAAGCCGAAAAAGCAAAACACTTACAAAACATAAAGGATATCAAGCAATTGCACGAACAAATTCGCAAAGTACTTGAAAACCAAACTTACGAGGAGCTACAACGTGCAGAAATGTACGTTGGAAGTCATTTGCCGAAGTACATTCATGTTTTCAGAAGATCATTAGTAACCATAATCAATAAATTCAAGTAGCAATGTGGAATAATCAAACCAATAATGCCGGAACAGATGTGAAATTAGTCGTATATTATCATGACGACCAAGCTGAAACAAAGAAAACCTTTTGGGCATTCCGAAGTGAGGAAATTAAAGGTACAGCAATAGACGGACTTGTAAAGCGTATTTTAATGAAATTGGCTTTTGGACGTTACAAATTAGCCATTATTTACGATACCGGAAAAGAGGTACAGCGTTGGACAAATGGAATTCGCACACAATAATCGAAATCAATTCTAAATTTTCACATGCCAACAACAAAAATCACCATCAAGCCCCACCTTGCTGAATACTCCATGAGCAAATGGAACAAGGACGAAACCAATTATGTCGCATTTCCAAGTAATACCGATCTTTATATCACCGTATTTGATTTACTACAAAAACGCCCGGCGGATTGTCAGCATGATTTCGGTAATTTGGAAATAGCCATTCCCAATCGCAGGGCAGATGAAGATACAGGATTTCGCAAAAATCCCGAAATTTACAACTACCTTAGCAGTCGTTCTTGCCGGATTGTTGAACGGAGAATTGAAACACTCTTTTGGGCGGATGTTCACCAATTTATTGATGAGCGTAAAATCAAAGGGATTGAATACATTGAATCCATTCACACCTTTCTTTGCCTTTACAAAATAGAGAGTATTACCGAAGATGCTCTCATTAAGAACTATTACCGATGGAGGGAGAATATCCGCAAGCGGACAAAGCGGAAATATCAAAGAAAATAAGCATTATTTTGTGTACATCGTGCATCTATCTGTCCATCAAAAGGATGGGCAGATAGGTACAAAAGGCGAACCATTTCACTATCAAACAAATAATAAAACACCAAAGCAATGTCAGATAATATTGGAGGAATCATTTCGGCAGAATATATTTTTGTGGAGCAAGTAAAAACTTGTGCTATTATCGATCAGGAAATCTGTTTGAATTTTACGAGTGGCAAAAATTGGAAAGAGTTTCCGGCTACGCCCAATAAAATTCAAGTGACCGTGGTTCCCACTTCGGAAAATGGAATTACGAGCTACACCATTAACGGAGTTGTATTTTGCCCCAAACCAAAATTGGACAAATACCCCGAAATGGCAAGTTTACAAATGCATAAAATCTTACTGAAGTACGCTACCGTAAATGGTGAAATTTTGGTCGTGGGCGACAAAGCCCATCCGTTAAAAGTCACCATTGAAAAACTCACACCCTCGGAAGCCAACGGCTATTCGGGCACAAAATTCACTATTACGGGCATAAATACCCATCCGGCACTTAGTTTGCGGACATTATAAGTCCTTTAGCTCCCTTTTTTTAAGCAGTATCATTGCACTACAATTGCAGCGATACTGCTTTTTTTATACCCAAAAAACTGATTTATGCTCTATTTACACAATATTCTCAACGGCATTTGGATGATGGATGAGGCTTATGCCGCCAACTACATTCCTATGATTGCCGGCTACTTGAAAGGAGAACGGATGCATTCAAAAACGGATTTACCGGCAATGAACGACCGTAATTCCTTTCAAGTAGCTTCAAATGGTGGAAGCAGGTTTTCAGCAGACAATGCACCCAAGGGCTCCATTGCCATTCTCAACATATCGGGAGCAATTACCAAGCAAGACCAAGAGTGTGGCCCTGCGGGGATGAAAACGAAATCCGATCTACTCAAACAGTGCTATGCCAGCGACAATATCTCAGCCGTAATTTTAACCATTGATTCGGGCGGTGGTCAGGGAATGGCAATGCGCTTACTCTCTGAAACCATATCGCAAAAGAACAAACCCGTTGGGGCATTTATTGAGGACAATGCCTGCTCGGCTGCTTACGGCATTGCTTCGGGCTGCGATTATATCTGTGCCAATAGTGATTTTGCCGTTGTGGGAAGTATTGGTACTTACATCACTATTGCCGACTACACCGAGAAGATGAAGCAGATGGGAATAAACCTCATAGAGATTTATGCAACGGCAAGTACGGACAAAAACAAAGATTTCAGAGATGCCATTGCAGGGAATCCCGATGCACTTCGCGCCCAAGCCGATACCTACAATGAAATGTTTCTTTCCATGATTGAAAAGAATCGTGGAGATAAATTAAAATCTGACCGCTCCGTTTGGGGAACAGGTCAAATCTATTTCGGGAAAAAGGCCGTTGAACTTGGACTGATTGATGGCATAGACACCTTCGAGAATTTTATCAATTATTTTAACTCATAACCACCCATGCCAAAAATCTTATCCGATGCTGCATACCTTGCTTTAAAAGGCAAAGCAGACAATTTTGATGCTGTTGTAAATACCATTGTTGCAAGTAACGAGGGCTTAACTGCCGAGGAGGTAAACCTTGAAATCATTCAAACGGCTATCACTAACGAAGTGATTGATACCGTGAGCACTGAGCGCATCACCGAATTGGAAGCTAGTGTAACTGCCTTAACAACTGAGCGTGATGCACTAAAAACCGAAAACGGTGAGCTGATAAAACTACCCGGAGCAAAAAGTGCCATTGTCATTCCCGAAGCAGACACCACCACAGATGATGGCGCCGATTCCATGCTCACTTTTGCCCAAAAGCACAAGGGAGACACCTTTGCCATTGCCACCGAAATGAAAAAACGAGGACTCAACTAAAACCAAATTAACAAATGCCTACTGAAAAAATCTTTAACGTAGCTGCCCTCACCGAAGCTGCAAAAGCCTACGATCCCATCCTGAGAACTTTGCCATTCTTCTCGCTCGAAGCCTGCTCGGCAGCTTTGGGATTGAATGTACAGGAGGTGGAAAATGAACATGTCATTGTAAACCGCCGAAGACTTGCCGGTGCAACAGGGCCGTACAAAGCGGGAATGACCATCACTTACCAAGAGGAGATTGCCAAGTTCTTTGAAAGCACGCTTAAACCGGAACTTGTTGTTACCAAAACCAAAGACAATATTACCAACTACAAAGCAAACAAGGTTTTGGTAAGTGCGGGAACCCCTTTGGACTTGAAAACAAAAAAGCACCCATTGGAACAGATGATTGTTCAAGATGCCGTTCGTTCTCATGCTGAGGACATTGTTTTCTCCCTCTTTTTTGCAGAGCGTGATGCAGATGTATTCTCACCAGCCACCGCATTTACGGGATTTTACCCTGCGCTTGATTTACTCATGACCGGTGGTTACATCGCTTCCAATTTGGGCAATTTTGCCAACACGGGCACTTTCGTTGACCCGACCAGCGATACCGATTATTCAGCTTATGAAAAGCTAGTTGAATTTATCGGAAGCGCTCACCCGCTTTTGCGCTCCACCATTGGCGGAACACCTCAATTGGTAATTCCACAAAACGTGCTCAAATCGGCTCGCAATGCATTCCGCAAAAAGCTGAAAACTTTTGATTACCCAAGTATGCAACAAGTTTTAGAAAGCATTCGCGAAGATGCATTTTGCCCCGGACTTGTTTTCAGCACCCACGAAGCATTGGGAACTGGCTCGAAATTGGTTCTTCAAAAAGCGGGAAACATGGACATCGGTTTCAATACCGGAGCATCCCACCAATTTATGCAAGTGCGGAATATCTTTGAGGATCCCAATGAGGTGCAATTCTGGATTGAAGCGGCTTACGGCGTGCGCATCCGTGATGTACACCAAAAGCTTTTCAAAACCAATGAGCAGACCAATGTGGGGATGAACCTTGCGGGAGACTATGTTCAGTAAACAGTTAGCAGTGAACAGTTAGCAAAAGTAAACGAGTAAATCGCAGTTATATAAAATTGTGTACTCGTTTACTCGTCAACTTGTTTACTATCAATCATTAAAATAAAAAAAACATGCAATACAATCCCAATCCAATCTTATGGGGAGCAGGCAAAGACAACATGGGCGGTTACCAAGCCTTAATTCTGTTTATCGCCGCCTACAGGGTAAGTGCCGTTCCTAAACTGCCTACAAACATTACCAATGATGTCGATGCGGTGACCGCTGTGGGGTCATTTATTTTCAAAGAGCCGGGAGATAAACCCAAGTACATTGAATGTACCGACTCCACCGTAAAATACGGTGCTGCCAATCAAGGCGAGCTTGAGGGACAGAGCTTTGCCCAATCGGGTGAGTTTTTCCGTGCGGGTAGCGAAAAAGAGTTTGCTGCCCTGGCAAGACAGCTTAACAATGTACCCGGCTACTTGATTTTGGTAGACATGGAGGGTAATCAAATTATGGTAGGTCAGCCCGGACTTCCTTGTCACATCAAACCCGATTACGAGGGTGGTCAAAAACGTGCAGACCGCCGTGGGTATAAATTCACATTCACTTCCGATGCCGTTGTTCCGGTCATCTATTTGGGAACACCCATTGACATTGAAGCACTACTTGAACCTTAAAACTAAAAACGATGCAACAAATAATCAAAAATTGGCTCTCCGATCCAAAACGTAAATACGCCGATGGCTTGGCAATTTTCAAAACGGCAGCTGCTCCCGAAATCAAGAAGAAATATGCTGAGTTTCTAAGTTCTGTTACTCAGGAGCCAAAGCAGTTCGACTTGCACTTTGGTATGCTCATCAATAAAGTATCGGACATTGAGCGCAAAATTGCCCTCAATCCCGATGCTTTCAAAGACATGAAATTGGTACTCTCTTCTATTCCAATTGATAACAGTACCGAGATTGCAGCCAAAGAATCTGAAATAGAGGAGTTAAAAGCAAAATTGGAGACGCTTGCTGAGAATGAAAAAGATGCAGCAGCTGATTCCATTTTATCTCAGCTTCAACAAGAACTCGAAGCCCTCAAAGAGCAGCGAGGCATTCAAATTGTGCATTACGACAATCTCCCTGCTGAAATCAAAGCATTGTACGACAGGGTGAAAATCATTACCCCACTTATGGCGAGCCTTCACGCTGACATTTCAGTGGAGAGTTTGGCGGTGGCTACCCGCACAAAACTAATAAAACAGTTGGTGGATTTGGACGATGAACGCCGAGCTGCATGGGATGCAATAGATGAATGGTCGGAGGGCAAAAATGTGGAATCCAAAACGGAATTACCCGTTTACTCCGACAATGAAGTGGTAAAAGGTGCCGAGATGGCACGCAGAATCATTCGTTTAAAGGAAAATATCAGCCGCTCACAAGAAGCAGCCGATAAGGCAGAGCGTGAAACCATCAAAGCTTCAGCACTCACTCGTATTGAGAAATACAATGCGGAACTTGCAGCCTTGGAAGCCATTGTAAACAAAACAGCGGATGACAACACAGGAGTTCAATAATACCTTTCGGGGTGCAATGCAACCCGAAACAATTGAGCCTTTTTTTCACAAAGGGCAGTGGGCAATACATGATGTATTGCCCATTCTGTTAAGTAAAATGGGAAAGGCTCAGGTTAAAATTGCCACCTTTGGCATTTCGGAAGACGGACTGCGACCGCTCTTCTTTTTGATGGATGAGGGTGCAATTTCTGAACTGACCTTACTTTTGGACATGACCGTAAAACGCCACAAGCTCGATGTGCTACTCTTTGCAACGAGCATCACCCCGAACATTAGACTAGAGAGTAATCACTCTAAAATACTACTTGTAAAAAGCTCCACGCACGCCTTTGGCATTGTGGGGAGCATGAACCTAAACCAGCCTCGAAGATATGAGGCAGGTTTCTATTTTACCGCCGGTAAACATTTTGATTTCTTTGACAAGATGTTCGATACCATTTACGATGAAGCCATCCCTTATGAACTTGACAAATGAACAAATACTTGAAATTGAGGAATTCTCGGCAGCCCTGATGAGTGCCAAAGAGATTGCCCTCATGCTTGGACTGAATCCCGAAGAGCGAAAGGAGTTCGAAGAGGTCTGCAAAAATCATGAATCATCCGAAATCTTCACTGCCTTTCACAAAGGTCGGCTTCAAACTAAATACGAACTACGCAAAACAGTCATTAAACTGGCCAAGCATGGCAGTCCGGCAGCTGAACCAATTGCCGATAAATACCTCAGAGAACAATTAATCTAACACCCAAGTGAAGCAAGAGCTGACAGTCTACGAAAAAATCGAAAAGCACCTTTTCAAATCCAAATCGGATGCTGAATTGGTGCTCGGCGAGCGTGAAATGGAAATCAAGCAGCGATTGATGGTTTGCGTTTCCAAGAAGATGGACAATCCGCTGATGCTTGATTCAGAACTCGTAGTATTTATGATGAACGGTTGTGGTGGAACGGCAAAAGCTGTTTCACAAGCGCAGGCATACAACGACATTTCGGGTATCAACAAGATTGTAGGCTCGGTGCAGCTATCGGCAAAGTCCTGGTATCGCTACATTATCATTGAGGGTGCCAAAACGGGTTATGAAATTGCCCGCACCCAAGGCGATGCCAAAGGGATGGCGGCCTGTTTGGATAAAATCGGGAAGTACACCCGTGCCGACAAGGACGATGATGCTTTTGATTGGAATCAGATGATACCGCCAAGCTTTGAGCCTTCGGACGATATTACGCTCTTGGAGGGAATTGAGCCCATTGAGAACCTGGAGATGGAACGTAAAAACTTCCGATCCATGTTCAAAGGAAATCTATTCAAAAAAGCAGAAGATGCAATCATTGAACCTTAATGCAAACCATGAACCCAATCATAAGCACAACCATTCCACCTCCCGAACATTTACACAAACAGGAGCAGTCGGTCAAAAAATTCTTTAACAAAGCACAGCGGGATGCCATGGCTGTTTCGGCACATGACGAGTACATTGTGGCAGCCCGTGGCACAGGAAAATCCGAGGGGATAGATGCCCGCTTCATTCTGCGTAATGTGTGGGCAATGCCCGGCAGTACCGGTGCACTCATTTCGCCTACTTATGCCAAAGCGTGGGGAAATACCCTGCCTGCCATTTGCCATGCCCTCTCCTCGTGGGGTTACACAGAGGGTGTTCACTACTTTGTAGGCCATAGAGCACCACCCGATAAAAACTTCAAACTTCCCAAACGTTTCCCACTTCGTGATGCCTGGTCTAACTGTTTTCACTTTTGGAACGGCACCATCATGGTGGTTTTGTCGTTTAACCAAGGGATGTCAGCCAACTCCATGTCGCTGGATTGGATTATTGGTCCCGAAGCCAAGTTCTTGAACTACGACAAGATAAAATCGGAAGTCAATCCCGCCAATCGTGGCAATCGGCAGTATTTCGGGGAGTGCCCCTGGCACCACAGCGTTTTGTACTCCACCGATATGCCTACTTCCAAAATGGGAAAATGGGTATTAGACAAAAGGGATGAAATGTCTACGCCCCACATCAATTTCATTCGGAATCTGTACAAAGAAATCAAGCAGTTTGAGGCTCGCACAGAGCAAAACGATTATACAAGGCGTAAAATCAAGGAGCTGCGAACCGATTTAGATCTTGCCCGCCGTTTTCAAAAGCCAAAGAAGGCGATGGCAGGCAAAGACTATGAATACACAGTATTTTATGCCGAGTACGACATTTTCGACAATGTGGAAGTGGTGGGAAAAGACTTTATTTGGCAAATGTACAGGGATAGTCCACCTTTAATATGGCGAACAGCCTTTATGAATGAAAGGCTATTTCGTGTTCCCAATGGCTTCTATTCGGCACTCACGGACGAGCATTTCTACTTACCCAATGACAATGGCAAGTTGGAAACTTTGGGGAGTGATTGGAAGCGCATCGCAAAGGCGGGCTGTCTGGGGGATGGTGATGTAGATTTCACCCGCCCGTTGCACATTGCCTGTGATGCCAACTCTGCTATTTCGAGCATCTGTGTGGGGCAAGTCAGTGAGCAAAGCCATCAATTCAAAACCCTAAAGACTTTCTTTGTCAAAACGCCGGGCAAGTTGCAAGATGTGGTGCAAGCAGTGTGTGATTACTATGCACCCATGATAAAAAAAGAGATCGTGTTTTACTACGACCATACTTTTACATGGACTACCGGCACTTCCTCCGAGAGTTATGCCGACACAGTCATTAACACCCTTAGCAAGAACCGATGGTCGGTAACGGATGTCTATATTGGGCAAGCTCCCAAGCACGATTGGAAGCATTTACAGATAGACAGGGCACTCAAGGGGGAGCCCGAACTTTTGCAGCCAACATTCAACCTCATTCACAATGAGTACTTGAAAATAGCAATGGAGCAAACAGGGGTCAAACAGGGCAAGAACGGCTTTGAGAAAGACAAAACGCCCGAGCACCTACCCGATACCCCCGACAATCCTGATGAGCACAAAACCCACGTTACCGATGCATGGGACACACTCTTTATTGGGGTGAACTTCTTTTATACTGAACCCTCTCTACTATCGGGTGGTATCATGTTTATTAGTGATTAACGATGAGTGATAAGTGATTAACGTTTAACGTTTAATGATTAATGATTAGTTTGAGCGACTAAAAGAATCTACATATTGTTTTATGCAACCGCAGGTTTGCATCCATTCAAAGGCTGACAGTAATGTCAGCCTTTGTCACATCTATACGGTTCACGCGCGCGTGATACGTTTTAAGGGGGCACTTCGTTTCGCTCGCCACTAATCACTAAACGTTAATCACTCATCACTATGTTACAGCATATTACAGAAAAAACAAATCTGCGGTTGCACATTCCTTTGAGGGCGTTGCGTGGTCTATCGACATCAAAAGTGGAAAAATCCCCCTTGACCCCCTTTGTAATATTTTGAAAATCAGATTTTTGACCAAAAAGAAAGCCCATTTCTAATGGAAAGCCCTGTTTTTTAACTTTATTTTTGTTTTCGCTCATTTTCGGCTCATTCTAAAAGCATAGAAACAGCGATATTTTAAAATTGACCGCCAGAGATTAAAAGTTTTTTTTCGCCTCATCCAATAAAATAGGTGCATAAAAAAGAGGGTTAAAATTTCGTTCTATTCATTTTATAAATTCAACTATCTGATATACAAGTATATACTATTGTTTTGAGCCTATTAATTTTGTATCTTTGTGTAACAAAAGGGGAAGAGAGCCCCTTTT
>CANFFA010000008.1 GCA_947445425.1 Paludibacteraceae bacterium | reverse complement strand
TGGGTACAGCAGTATGTGATTGATTATGTATATGAAAATGATTTACTTGTAAGCGAGTTGCATACGATCTATAATGACTTAGAGATCATTCCGTTTAAAAAAATTGAGCTTGTTTATGCGCTCACTGTTTTAACCAATAAGAAGTTATATACTTGGGAAAATAATAATTGGAACTTATCTGAGCTAAGTGAATATTTGTATTTTGGAGATGGGCGTTTGCAAAATTCTACAATAACAGCCTATAGGGCTGGTACCATTGTAAATCAGTTTAAAAACGATTTCTCTTATGATACTAATTTGAGACTATCAAGTCAAATTCTTAGTCAAAAAAGTATGGATGGGCTTTCATGGCTTAATTTAGAGTCTATTAATTGGCTTTATGCTGTTAATTCGGCTACTGTTATTTCGCAAAGAAATAAAAAGTGGAATGCGGATAACTCAAAATGGGAGAATTCACAAAGGATTGATTTTGAATATGATATTTCAAATAAATTGCTTTCTGAAACCTATCAGTCTTGGAATCTGATGTTTTGGGATGATGTTGTGAAATATAGTTATGAATACAATGCAGCAGCGGCTTTAGTAAAAACAAAAGTATTCTTGCCAATATATAATCAATGGAGGTGTAAACGGTTTGTCTCTTATTTGAACTTTAATGATAATAAATCGAATTTATTAGAATCAAGGTTCGATTTCTGGGGCGGAACACAAAACGAATTGGTGTCTTGTTATATTCCTTTTTCTTTTAATGATGAGTTGACCATTAAAAAGGCCAAATCTATAGATATTACTCGAGGTGTTTACACTTCTATTGCAACTGCTGTTGATTCGCAGCCTTTTAAGCTTGTTGATATCTATCCTAATCCATCCGATGGCATTTTTTATATAAATACACACCAAGATCAATTGCATTATTGGATGATATACGATTTAAATGGTCGATTGTTGAAGAAAAGTCCTGCTATTGCGCTGTCAAATGTAGTAGACTTGACAGAGCTTGATGCCGGAATTTATTTTATTAAGGTTGTCACCAATAAAACGAGTGTGTCTCTGAAATTGATTAAGAATTAGATCTCACTGTTTCCTCATTTTGGGGATTTCAAGAATGACTTTTCCTTTTATACAAAACATCCCACAAGCAAGTTAGCCGAATGTTGTTTTGGAACTAATTGTATAAAATTCATTGAATTATATACTGCCAAATTATACCGATGAATATATTTAAAATAACAATATTATTCCTTATGACTGCATTGTTGCACACAGAATCCGCTGAATCCGAAAACCCATTTTTTGGCAGTTATTCAACTCCTCATGAAACCATTCCTTTTAATGAAATAAATAATTCTCATTATCTTCCTGCATTCAAAGCTGCTATGATTCGACAAGATGAAGAAGTCTCAGCAATTGTCAAAAATCCAGCTGTCGCGACTTTTGATAATACGATTGTTGCCTTGGAACGTTCAGGGACTTTTTTGAATAAAGTAAGCTCACCCTTTTATAATCTATTAAGCTCAGAAACAAGTGATTCTTTACAAGAGATTGCAGAGACAATTTCTCCATTATTGACAGAACATTCTAATGGAATTCGCCTAAATCAAAAACTGTTCAAGCGGATAAAAGCTGTATATGAGCAAAAAGACAAACTGAGTTTGACTCCTGAACAGACTATGTTGTTGAAGGAAACCTATGATGGTTTTGCCAATAATGGTGCTAATCTGTCGGATGACAATAAAGCAATTTATCGTGAGCTTTCAAAGAAATTAGCTTTACTTACTTTACAGTTTGGTCAAAATGTTCTAAAAGAGACAAATGCCTATAGTCTGTTGATTACTGACAAGGGTGTTTTGGCTGGATTACCGATAGATGTATTGGAGATGTTATCTTCTAATGCTAAGAAAGTAGGTAAAGAGGGCTGGTTACTAAATCTAAAAACCACTACCGTTGTTCCAGTATTGAAATATGCAGACAATCGGGATTTGCGAAGGGAATTGTATTTGGCCAATAGTTCAAAGTGTTTATTAGAGGGTGAATTTGATAATCGTCAGATTGTTAAGGAAATTGTAAATGTTCGTTTAGAAATTGCTAAACTCTTGTCTTATAATTCCTATGCTGATTATGAATTGGTAAATCGAATGGCAGAAAATAAGCAAAATGTTTATGACTTACTAGATAAATTACGGATTGCTTATAAGCCCACTGCAGAGAAAGAGTATGCTGATTTACAGTCATATGCAAATGAGAACGGTGCTTATTTTAAATTACAATCTTGGGATTGGTCTTATTATTCTGAAAAGCTAAAAGAACAAAAATTCTCTGTTAATGATGAGCTTTTAAAACCTTATTTTGAATTAGAGAATGTCAAAAAAGGAGTTTTTGCTTTGGCAACAAGATTATACGGTCTTCAATTTGTTAAAAATGCAAATATACCTCTTTATCATCCCGAAGTTGATGCTTATGATGTGACCGATGGTGATGGAAAATTTATTTCTGTACTCTATACTGATTTTCATCCACGGGACAGTAAACGTTCTGGTGCATGGATGAGTGAATTCAAGGGACAATTCATAGAGGGCGGTGTTGATAGTCGTCCACAAATTACCATTGTGATGAATTTTACCCGCCCAACTGCTGATAAGCCAGCTTTGTTGACTTTTGATGAAGTAACAACTCTTTTACATGAGTTTGGTCATGCACTACACGGTATGCTAACCAAGTGTAACTACGAATCTCTTTCAGGGACCAATGTGTACAGGGATTTTGTGGAGTTGCCTTCTCAGATTCTTGAGAATTGGGGTACTGAAAAGGAATTTCTGGATGGTTTTGCCGTTCATTATCAAACAGGAGAGAAAATACCTGCAGAATTGATTAAAAGTATTAAAGCTTCAGAAAACTTCAATGCTGCTTATTTTTGCTTGCGTCAGTTAAGTTTTGCTTACTTAGACATGGCATGGCACTCTCTAGAGAAGCCCTTTGAAGGAGATGTGATTAGCTTCGAAAAGCAAGAAATGAATTCAACGCAGATTTTGCCACAAATAGGAAATACTGCCATGAGCCCATCATTTAGTCATATTTTTTCTGGCGGTTATGCCGCAGGTTATTATAGTTATAAATGGGCTGAAGTACTTGATGCTGATGCTTTTTCTTTGTTTAGCTCAAATGGTATTTTTGATGCTAAAACTGCTGCCTCCTTCCGTGAGCACATTTTGACCAAAGGGGGTACTGAACATCCGATGATTCTTTATAAGCGTTTTAGAGGTCAGGCACCAACGATTGATGCCCTGCTTTTACGATCTGGGATCACTTTGTAGCTTGTACCATTCTTTGTCAGCCATTTCTCTTGGGCGTCATTTTTAGTTTAAACTGACACCCCATTAAAAATATTTTTATGAAATTAAATTTTGCTTTATTGTCTTTGTGTTTCTTTATCATGGTTGCTTGTAACCGAACACCGAAATATGCAAATTTTGAAGAGTATCCAGTATATGAAGGTTCAGATCTAGAACTAGTGTATTCTGCTCAATCTTCAAAATTCAGGGTTTGGGCTCCTGTTGCCTCAGAGGTTAAGTTGCTTTTGTATGACAATGGTGCTGATGGTGGTGCCTATAGTACCCAGAATATGAAACGTTCAGATCAAGGTACTTGGGTATTAGAGGTCGACGAAGACCTTAAGGGGAAATTCTATACTTTTCAAATTAAGTTAAAAGGTAAATGGATGGATGAAACCCCTGGTATATGGGTAAAGGCCACTGGGGTAAATGGTAAGCGAGCTGCTATTGTTGATTTTACTGAAACCAATCCAGATGGTTGGGATAATGATGTGCGGCCACCTCTAAATAATTTTACCGATATCGTTTTGTACGGAGTTCATTTTCGAGATTTTTCTATGTCCCCGACTTCAGGGATTAAGAATAAAGGTAAGTATTTGGCGTTTACCGAACACGGTACAAAAAATAGTATTGGAGAAACTACTGGTATAGACCATTTAAAGGAATTAGGTATTACACACATCAATTTGTCTCCTTGTTTTGATTTTGCAGATATAGATGAAACCAAATTAAAAAACAATAAATACAGTTGGGGTGCAGATCCTTTGAACTTTAACGTGCCTGAAGGGAGTTATTCAACAAATCCCAATAATCCACTTGTTCGTATTAAGGAGTTTAAGCGTATGGTTCAATCCATTCATCAAGCTGGTATGAGGGTGGTGATGGATGTTGTTTATAATCATACTTTTGCTGGTAAGGATTCACATATGAATTTGCTAGTGCCAGGATATTTTTATCGTCAAAATAAGGATAGCTCATGGTCTAATGCTAGTGGTTTTGGAAATGAAACTGCTTCTGAAAGACCTATGATGCGTAAATTGATGATAGAATCATTGGTTTATTGGGTGAGTGAGTATCATATTGATGGTTTTAATTTTAGTCAAATGGGTATTCATGACATAGAAACTATGAATGCAATACGAGCTGCTTTAGATAAAATAGATCCAGATATCTTTTTGTTTGGTGAAGGTGGCGCTGCAGCAAGTTCTTCTTTTCCTGAAGAAAAACGTGCACTGAAGATAAATGCTAAGCAACTTGATTTTATAGGCATTTTTAATGATGATTTAAGAAATGTATTAAGAGATAGTGCTAAGTTATCCAAATCACCTGGATTTGTTTCAGGTATGGATAGTCTTGAAAATGGTATTCGTTTTGGGGTCGTTTCAGCGACACAACACAATCAAATTGATTATAGCAAGCTACTTTATACCAAAACATCATACGTTAATAATCCGACACAGACAATCAACTTTTGTACTACTTATTCAGATTTGTGTATGGTAGATCGCTTGGCACAATCAAAGCCAATATTTGCAAAGGATGAGGACTTGATTCGTTTTTATAAGTTAGCTCAAACGATTGTTTCTACCGCTCAAGGTATTCCTTATTTGTTTGCCGGTGAAGAGTTTTATAGGTCAAAAAAAGGGGTCGGAAATTCTAGTCAATCACCAGATTCTATTAATCAAATGAACTGGGATAATAAAACGAGTCAGATAGATATTTACAATTATCAGAAAAATTTATTTCAATTAAGAAAGGAGCATGCAGCCTTTAGAATGCCCAATCAAGAGATGGTTCAAGCCCATTTAAAGTTTCTTGATTTACTAGTGCCAAATATAGTAGCCTATGTTCTAACTGACCATGTGAATGGAGAGAAATGGAAAGATATATTGGTGATTTATAATGGTAATCTATTAGCAAAAAAGATTGCTATTCCTCTAGGAAATTGGAATGTGATTTGCCATGATGGACAAATTAATTTAAGTGGTATTTCAACAGTTACCGATACAACTTTTGTTGTTGCACCCTCCTCTGCAAGTATATTATATCAGGAGTAATTTCAAGAAGTTTCAGCTTTTTTATAAAAGTAAATGGTCCAATATTTGTAATTGTTACAAAAATATAAATTATACAGATTGTTTTTAATTTATATGATAATTCCCTCTATATTTGCACTACAATATAAATTAAATTTCTTGCTAGGAGAACTTGATTTTATTCTTCAGCATAGATATCTGATAGTCATTGTATTAATTACTTTTACACCATTTAAATTTTTCTGTTTTAAAACAGAAATTATTAACTTGGAACATTTCACTAGGTTTTATTTATTCACACATAGAACTAAAGCATTATGAAAGATTTAAAATTTGAAAATGAATTGATCGCATTGCAAAGCAACATGCGAAATTTTGCCTTCTCTTTGACACTTAACCGTGATGATGCAGAGGATTTATTGCAAGATACTACACTTAAAGTCCTTGATAATCAAGAAAAATTTGTTAATAATGTCAATTTTAAAGGTTGGGTGCTTACCATTATGAAGAATATCTTCATAAATAACTACCGTAAAATCGTTAGAAACCAGACTGTTGTTGATAAAACAGAAGATTTATATCACCTTAATTTACCTCAGAATTCAGGTTTTGATAGTCCAGAAGGTTCATATGCTATTGGTGAAATAACTAATAACATTGCCGCTTTTTCTGATGAATACCGAATTCCTTTTTCAATGCACATTCAAGGTTATAAATACGAAGAGATTGCTCAAAATATGAAATTGCCTATCGGAACGGTAAAAAGTCGTATCTTTTTAGCTAGAAAAAGACTTCAAGAGCAACTTAAAGATTATCGTTACTAAATTTGTCTATACTTGAGAATTTAAATTGTATTGATAAATAGCTGTTTAACAATCAAAGAAGATGTTATTGTTTTTTATTAAAAGGCCGAGGTATATCACCTCGGCTTTTTTTTGTATTTTTGAGATTGATTAAGAAGCTGTTTTGAAATGGCATGATTAGCTGCCTTCTACTTTTTGAGTTTAATTTGTAATGATTCTTGGATGAATACTGTGTTTATTATGCTGGGAAGCAATACAAATCCGATAATCAATTTAGAGTTGGCAAAAGATAATTTATCTTTGTACTTTCAGATAGTTTCTTGTAGTATTATGCTTTCAACAGAGCCTGTTGGTAGTCATTATTTATCACCTTTTCTGAATATTGCCTTGGAAGTTCAGTCAAGGTACATGCTTGAGGAGACAAAATTGATTTTAAAAAGGATAGAGGTTGAGATGGGGCGTACCCAGAACAGCAAGCAGCAAGGACTTATCCCAATTGATATAGATTTGATATTTTGGAATGATGATCTGCTTCACCGTGATTATGAACGTTTTTCATTTGTGAAAGCGTGTGTTGATCAACTTAGATTTAAAACATGATTTCATTCGAGCGTGCATTTTTTAAGATTTTATTCCATTCATTGGTACTTTAGAATATTCATTCAGAAACACAATATATCCGCATGAAACACTTTCCCCCCTCAGAACTTATTATCAATAGTGATGGTACTATTTTTCATTTGCATTTAAAGCCTGAACAGTTGGCTGATCTTGTGATTTTAGTAGGTGATCCCGATCGTGTTGCTTTGGTAGCTGCATTTTTTGATGCCGAGGAGTGTTCTGTTTCTAATCGAGAATTCAAATCTATTACTGGCATCTATAAATCGAAGCGTATTACTGTAATTTCTACAGGTATTGGTACCGATAATATAGATATTGTTATGAATGAGTTAGATGCTTTGGCTAATATCAATTTACAGACCCGAACAGTGCATGCTACTTTTCGTCAATTGACCATTGTTCGCATTGGGACTTCTGGTGGGATGCAGCCAGATCTTCCGTTGGGGAGCTTTTTGGTGTCAGAGAAATCAATAGGATTTGATGGGATGTTGAATTTTTATGCAGGTCGTGATTCAGTTAGTGATTTGGCTTATGAAGCGGCATTGACAAAGCACCTTGAGTGGAATTCACAGTTGGCAGCACCTTATGTTGTGGATGCAGATGTTGATTTGGTTAATAGGATTGGTCAAGACGATATGCTACGCGGAAGTACAATTTCTGCCAATGGGTTTTATGGTCCACAGGGACGGGTACTACGATTGGATTTGGCAGATATGCACTTGAATGATAAGATTGAAAGCTTTAGATTTAAGGAGCACAAAATCTCTAATTACGAAATGGAGAGTTCTGCTATTGCCGGCTTGTCTAAACTGATGGGACATAAGGCCATGACTGTATGTTGCATCATTGCTAATCGACGGGTTGAGGCTGCTAATACGGACTATAAGCCCTATATTGATAAGTTGGTAATGACAGTGTTGGATAGAATTTGATTTTAATATATTTTAGATAGTAAAAAATGATTACGGATAAAACTTCTTATCATTTATTTCTTCAACAGGATTTAAAGGCTCATCAACTTGATCGGCTCTCTATTTACAATTATTTTTGGATGGATTGTTTACGCTTTCAAAGGCGTTTGAGGAAAATTGAGTATTATAATAATGTACTTCGTAGTAATTTGTTTTGTAGAATTTATTTGTTTTATCTTGAAATTATTCAACATTATTTATCTACACGTCTCGGATTTTCAATTCCTAAAAATGTCTTTGGTCCAGGACTTTGTATTGTTCATTATGGTACTATTGTTGTAAGTGCTAAGGCTAAAATTGGTGCGAATTGTCGTATACATCCTTCTACTTCGATAGGTGAGTATAAGGGTGTGCCTAACATTGGGAGTAATGTATATATAGGTCCAGGGGCAAAATTATTTGGTGGTATAAACATCGGTGATAATGTTGCTATAGGTGCCAATGCAGTTGTAAATTCAGATATTCCCTCTAATGTCACGGTAGGAGGTATCCCTGCAAGAATTATTTCAAATTCAAATTCAATTGAATCTGGAGTATACCCCAAAGGCTTTATTCTACAGGAATAGAGTTTTTTCTAATATATATACAATAACTTTGCATTAATCATTAATAGAATATATGTTTCATACTTCAACGATAACAGCCATTTCAACTGCCCCAGGTATTGGGGGAATCGCAGTAATTCGGGTTTCTGGTGTCGACTCTTTATCTATAAGCAATTCGGTCTTTAAATCCAAGAAACATGATTTTTTATTACTGAATCAAAAAGCCAACACTGTTTGTTATGGTAGTATTATTAATTTACATGGCGAAATAATTGATGAAGTATTGGTGACTGTATTTCGCTCCCCTCATTCCTTTACAGGTGAAGATGTTGTGGAAATAGCATGTCATGGTTCGGTTTATATTCAGCAGCAAGTTCTGCAAGTTTTGTTGAAAAATGGCTGTGTATTGGCCAAACCAGGTGAGTTTACCCAACGTGCCTTTCTGAATGGTAAAATGGATTTGTCTCAAGCAGAGGCTGTCGCTGATTTGATTGCAAGTGGCTCAGCAGCTTCCCATCGGATGGCATTGAACCAAATGCGCGGTGGCTTTTCAAATGAGTTGATTAGCCTTCGTACGCAGCTACTCAATTTTGTCTCATTAGTGGAGTTAGAACTTGATTTCAACGAAGAGGATGTTGAATTTGCAGATAGATCGCAATTGAAAATGTTGGCAGGATCGATAGAACTAATCATTAGAAAACTTTCTGACTCCTTTAGTGTCGGAAATGTTTTAAAGAATGGGATTCCTGTGGCTTTGGTGGGTGAGACCAATGTTGGAAAGTCGACATTGCTCAATCTGTTGTTGAATGAAGAGAAAGCCATTGTGTCTGATATTCACGGTACTACACGAGATGTAATTGAAGATGTTATTAATGTTGAGGGTGTAAGTTTTAGGTTTATTGATACTGCTGGTATACGGGATACTAGTGATGTGATTGAAAATTTAGGCATAGAGCGTAGTTATCAGAAGATAGATCAGGCCTCCATCGTGCTGTGGTTAGTGGATTGTACGCAATTGAGTGAACACATCGAATGGCTTGCCGATAGGATTTTGAAGCGGTCGTCGGGGAAGAAGGTGATTTTGGTATTCAATAAAGTAGATTGTGTGTCTGAAGATGAACAACAAGTCTTACGTCAGCTTTTTGAGCAGTTTGATGGTGAGCGTATTTTTATTTCAGCACGTGAGCGAATCAATACGGATGCGCTTCAAAAAGCCTTAATTACTGCAGCACAGTTACCTGAGCTTAATTCTGATGATGTAGTAGTGAGTAATGTTCGTCACTTTGAAGCCTTGGAACAAGCCCACGCTGCTATTTGTCGGACCATAGATGGATTAGATGCTGGAATTAGCGGTGACTTCCTGTCGCAGGATATTCGCAGCTGTATGCATTTCATCGGGGAGATCACCGGTGAGATCTCGAATGATGAGGTGTTGGGGAATATATTTGGGAAGTTTTGTATAGGTAAATGAATTACGCAAAGCTTACAAGTTAAGGCATTGATATGGATATATTTGCACTTTCTGCATCGGTAAATGAATTACCCAAAGCTTCCAAATTGGCAGTACGTGCCATTCCCCTCACCACATATTCCTTGCCAAATTGGCGAACGGCGTCCCCAGTGGAATTTTGTTGATTCCTTTACAAATTATAGCCAGTTCACCAAATGTAACAGCATAGTGTTTCATTTTATATGGTTGGTCCAATCGCTTTACTGCTTATAATCAGCACCAATAATGGTGACTTGCGATATGCCGCCCGTTACCAAAAGAAAAGCTTGATGTTCCAATCTGCGATGCTTCGCAAATCCATTAAGCTGGTACTATCTGACCGAATACAAATAAAATAGATCTCACCCATCTCAGCCATCACGCTCGACTGAGGCGCTAACATGGCTTACGCTATCCTCAATGGCATGAATGCATTGACCGTAATGAGTTTTTTACTCACAATTTGACGGACTTTGAAAAAATCATTTCCCCTATTAAACTTTACCCACACAAAGGAAAATCCTTATAACGAAGCCGAACGTACACGCCGCAAATCAGTGGCACCATTCATGGTTGTTTCAATGGGCAGAGTCACCAATCACTCCACATTTTCCGAAGTCATTCCGTGCGCATCTGTCATGATTACTACAGCAGTTGCAGTGGTTGCTATTGACATACAATACTAACAGCCAATAGATACTTTGTTTTAGGATTATTATATAACTATTTTCAAAAATCACACAACAAAAGCCAGATTAGAAGTATGGATCTTTGTCATGTAAAATGAAGGCCAATAAAAGATGAATTTGTAAAATGGAGTCAACCCACATTTGGTACATGACACCATTAAAAAAACCTCACAGTTTTGGACTACACAAACCAGACCCAATGATCTCATTTAAACTCAATCCATTAAATAGAAATTGCCAGACGAAGGTAACACATTTGCAATGGAATTAACTTAAATCACCATATGATCCTGATTGTCTGCTAAATGAGATTAAATTAATCGAAACTTTTCTTAGCATTATCTGGCCTTGAAGCAAGTTGCCTATATTGAGACTGTATTTCACACCAGCCTGCCACGGGTTTCAAAATTGCTTTCCATTCCTCGCCGTTTTAATGCAATCAGTCAATTAAATAATGTATCTACAAACATAATAGTAGGATTTGTCGATAGAGTATATCCCTATGTGTCAATATAATTTGTAGACTATGACAAAAACAATTAACAAATATTTTACATTGCAATATATTTATATGGATAATTCAAAAAGTGGCAAATGTCCGGTGATACACGGGGCAAATACGGATAACAATAGCTCCGTAATTAGTTGGTGGCCAAATGCCCTTAATTTAGATATTTTACATCAGCACGATACTAAAACAAATCCTCTGGGTCAGGCTTTTAATTATCCAGAAGAGTTTAAAAAACTCGACTTGGAGGCTCTGAAAAACGACCTTAAAAAATTGATGACAGATAGCCAAGATTGGTGGCCTGCAGATTGGGGACATTATGGCGGTTTGATGATACGAATGGCATGGCATAGTGCAGGAACCTACCGAACAGCGGACGGACGTGGTGGTAGCGGCACCGGTAATCAGCGCTTTGCACCATTGAACAGTTGGCCGGACAATGTTAATCTTGACAAGGCACGTCGTCTGTTGTGGCCTTTAAAACAAAAATATGGCAATAAAATTTCATGGGCGGATTTGATGATTCTTGCTGGAAATATGGCCTATGAATCAATGGGATTTAAAACAATTGGATTTGGCGGTGGTAGAGAAGATATTTGGCATCCTGAAAAAGATATTTTCTGGGGTGCTGAGAAAGATTGGTTAGGAAAAGATAGATACACCAACAAATCTGATGAAGCAACACTTGAAAATCCATTGGCGGCAGTTCAAATGGGATTAATCTACGTGAATCCTGAAGGCGTTGACGGCAAACCAGACCCATTAAAAACAGCGCAAGCTGTGCGGATAACTTTCAAGCGTATGGCTATGAATGATGAAGAAACGGTTGCATTAACAGCTGGAGGACACACTGTTGGTAAAACACACGGGAATGGTGATGCATCAATTCTAGGTCTTAGTCCCGAAGGTGCACCAATCGAAGAACAGGGTTGTGGTTGGAAAAATCCAAAAGGGAAAGGTAATGCTGAAAATACCGTGAGTAGTGGTTTGGAAGGTGCATGGACCACTTACCCCAACAAGTGGAACAATACCTATTTTTATCTGCTTTTGACTTACGACTGGGAAGTAAAAAACAGTCCTGCCGGAGCGAAACAGTGGGAGCCTATCAATATTAAAGAGGAGGATAAGCCTTTTGATGCACATCTACCCGGACTTCGCAGAAATCCGATAATGACAGATGCGGATATGGCATTGAAAATTGACCCTGAATACAGAAAAATAGCAGAGCGTTTATATAAAGACCCAGCCTATTTTGCTGAAGTTTTTGCCAGAGCATGGTTCAAACTGACACATCGCGATTTAGGTCCGAAAAGTCGTTATCTTGGTGCTGATGTTCCAAAGGAAGACTTCATTTGGCAAGACCCAATACCAACAGTTGATTATACGCTTTCAGCATCGGAAATTGAGTATTTAAAAAGTAAAGTTCTGAATTGCGGGTTAACACAAACCGAGCTCATTAATACGGCTTGGGATAGTGCAAGAACTTTCAGAAGTTCTGATTTTAGGGGTGGATCCAATGGAGCAAGAATACGCCTTGCACCTCAGATAGATTGGGAAGCTAATGAGCCTGAAAGACTTAGAAAGGTGCTTGACAAACTGTCAAATATTCAAGCTGAATTTTCTATGAAAGTTAGCATTGCCGACCTAATTGTTTTAGGAGGAAGTGCTGCAGTTGAAAAAGCTGCTCAAACTGCGGGAGTAAACCTTACCGTCCCTTTCATTTCAGGCAGAGCTGATGCAACAGATGAAATGACAGACATTGAATCTTTTGAAGTGCTTGAACCATTGCATGACGGTTACAGAAATTGGCTGAAAAAAGAATATGCCGCAAAACCAGAGGAAATGCTTCTCGACAGAACGCAGTTAATGGGACTTACAGCTCCAGAAATGACTGTTTTGATTGGTGGAATGCGTGTGCTGGGAACAAATTATGGAGGCACAAAACATGGTGTTTTAACCGACAGAGAAGGAGTATTAAGCAATGACTTTTTTGTAAATCTCACCAACATGAGTTACAGGTGGGAACCAGTTTCTGAGAATCTTTACAGTATTATAGAAAGAAAAACCGAAAAAATTAAATGGACAGCAACGAGAGTGGATTTAGTTTTTGGTTCTAATTCAATTTTGCGAGCTTATGCTGAAGTCTATGCACAAGATGATAACAAAGAAAAATTTATTGTTGACTTTGTGAAAGCTTGGGTGAAAGTAATGAATTCAGACCGTTTTGATGTGATGAAATAATCTCAGCTTTTAACACGATAGTGTCAGAAATCCGTCCGAGCGGTCGGACGGGCTCGCAGGAGTCAACAAAAATACCACAGTTTACTTGCCCATAGGACTTCAAAAAAGGAATAGCCAGAAATATTTATCAAACTAAAAAATGGAAACTAAAAATAAAACTTTATCCCAAGATATGCTGCAAAAGATAAATGCCTATTGGCGTGCAGCGAATTATATCTCAGTAGGACAACTGTATCTGCACGAAAACCCACTACTTCGTGAGCCGCTAAAAGCTTCCCATATAAAGAAAATGTTGCTAGGACATTGGGGTACCACACCTGAGCAAAATTTCATTTATGTTCATTTGAACAGGATTATTAAAAAGTACGATATAGACATGTTTTACATAGCAGGACCTGGTCACGGTGGTCCTGCTTTGGTAGGTAATACTTACCTCGAAGGGACTTACACTGAAGTTTACCCGAACATTACTCAAGACGAATCAGGACTTAAAAAGTTATTTACACAATTTTCTTTTCCAGGTGGCATTCCAAGTCATGTATCTCCCGATTGTCCCGGATCGATACACGAAGGTGGAGAATTGGGATATTCACTTAGTCATGCTTTTGGAGCTGCATTTGATAATCCAGAACTAATTGTAGCCTGTATCATCGGTGATGGGGAAGCAGAAACAGGCCCGTTGGCAACGGCTTGGCATTCCAATAAATTTCTAAACCCTATTTCTGATGGGGCTGTGTTGCCAATTTTACATTTGAATGGCTATAAAATTGCCAATCCAACGATTCTTGCTCGTATTCCACGTGAGGAACTAGAGCAGTTATTACGTGGTTATGGATGGACTCCTTACTTTGTTGAAGGGGACGAACCAGAAAAGATGCATCAACGGATGGCTAGTGTGCTGGATACTACTATTGAGGAGATTCAACAAATTCAAAAGACTGCAAGAGCTAATAATGATGCCACTCGTCCGATTTGGCCGATGATCGTGTTCGACTCGCCGAAAGGCTGGACTGGTCCAAAAGAAGTAGATGGATTACAAATCGAAGGTACCCTTCGTGCACATCAAATTCCTTTACAGGTAGATGCAGATCATCCAGACCATTTGAAATTATTGGAAAAATGGATGAAAAGTTATAAGCCTGAAGAACTGTTTGACAAGAATGGAAGCTTTTTATCCGAATTGGCAGCGTTAGCACCGAAAGGAGAACGACGAATGGGGGCTAATCCGCATGCTAATGGTGGCTTATTACTGCACGATTTGATCATGCCTGATTTTCGTGACTATGCAATTCAGACTACATCACCAGGTTCCTTAATGTCTTCTGATACCCATGTGCTTGGGGAGTTTCTTCGCGACCTGATAAAACTGAATAAGGATCAAAAAAACTTTAGGATTTTCGGTCCTGATGAGATACTTTCTAACCGTTTGAATGCTGTTTTTGAGGTGACCAACCGACAATGGGAGGCTGAAACACAGGACAATGATGAATTTCTTGCAAATCATGGACGAGCAATGGAAATGTTGAGCGAACATCAATGCGAAGGTTGGCTAGAAGGATACTTGCTCACAGGACGACATGGGCTATTTACCAGTTATGAAGCTTTTATTCATATCGTTGATTCAATGTTTAATCAACATGCCAAGTGGCTGAAAGCTTGCAATAAATTGCCTTGGAGAAAAAAAATAGCATCACTGAATTACCTGCTGGCTTCCCACGTTTGGCAACAGGCACACAATGGTGACACCCATCAAGATCAAGGATTTATCGATCATGTGGTAAACAAAAAGGCTTCAATCGCCCGAGTTTATTTACCACCAGATTCTAATTGCTTGTTATCCGTTGGAGATCACTGTTTAAGAAGTCGTAATTATGTGAATGTTGTAATTGCTGGTAAATACCTAGCACCTCAATGGTTAAATATGGAAGATGCAATTGAACATTGCACCCGCGGAATAAGTATCTGGCAATGGGCAAGTAATGATCAGGGTTCGGATCCTGATGTTGTAATGGCTAGTTGTGGCGATGTGCCAACCCTTGAGTCACTGGCTGCAGTTTCCATTCTTCGGGAGCATTTGCCTGAACTAAAGATACGGGTAGTGAATGTGGTTGATCTAATGAAACTGGAATCCAGTGCGGAGCACCCGCATGGATTAACTGACGCAGCGTTCGACGCATTGTTCACTAAAGACAAACAAATTGTTTTTGCCTTTCACGGATATCCTAAACTGATACATTCTCTTACCTACCGCCGTACGAACCATAAAAACATGCATGTTCGTGGCTATAAGGAAGAAGGTACCATCACTACCTTTTTTGATAATCTGGTGCTCAATGATCTTGACCGCTTTCATCTTGTAATAGATGTGATCAATCGTTTGCCACAAATGAGTGAAAAAGCGGCTAAACTGAAAGTAATGCTGGAAGCAAAACTTATTGAACACAGAATTTATATTAACAAGCACGGTGAGGACTTACCTGAAATACGCAATTGGAAATGGAGTCAAAAGTAAACTTAGAAATCACTAGTCAGCGAAATCTAGATCAAGCGATGTCTATTGATGTTGAGAATGAAAACATGAATGTGATGTGCTAGGGCTAATAAACAAATCAGAAACTATGAAACGATCAGAAATAAATACACAGAAACTAATATCCACCGCCAAAGCTATGGTTGCCAACAACAAAGGCTTACTGGCTATGGACGAAAGTGATTCGACTTGTAATAAACGATTTGCAAAACTAGATATTCCGGAAACAGCTGAACTCCGACGTGACTATCGCGAAATGATTGTCACAACAAAAGGATTAAATGAAAGCATCAGTGGAGCGATCTTGTTTGACGAAACAGTGCATCAACAGTTGAAAGACGGAAATTCTTTTATCAAAGTGCTCACCGACAATCAAATTATTCCCGGAATTAAAGTTGATAGCGGTAAGGTCCTTCTTGCAGGGCATCCAGAAGAAATGATAACCGAAGGCTTAGATAATTTACGTGAGCGACTCAAGGAATATGGTAAAATGGGACTTCGATTTGCCAAATGGAGGGCAGTAATAACCATAGGCAAAGGCATTCCAACACAAGCATGTATTGAAGCAAATGCACATGCATTGGCTCGTTATGCTGCATTATGCCAGGAAGCTGGACTTGTACCAATTGTAGAGCCTGAAGTGCTGATGGATGGTGATCATTCTATGGAACGTTGTTTTGAAGTGACCGAACAAGTACTCCATACCGTTTTCAATCATCTTTATACGCAGGGAGTCTTGCTCGAAGGAATGATTCTAAAACCAAACATGGTCGTAGCTGGATTGGCATGTAAAAAGCAAGAATCAGTTGATGAAGTCGCCGATGCAACGGTCAAATGTCTATTGCGTACAGTTCCGGCAGTAGTTCCAGGAATTGCTTTTTTATCGGGTGGACAATCTTCTGAACTGGCTTCAGCCCGTCTGAATGCCATTAATAATCGCTTTAAAAACAAGCTTCCTTGGGAATTATCCTTTTCATTTGGTCGGGCACTGCAACAACCGGCCTTGGGTATTTGGCACGGAAAAGAAAAGAATGTATCTGAAGCACAGAAAGC